>DASRSD010000139.1 GCA_035656635.1 Pirellulales bacterium | reverse complement strand
GTCCGGTTCGGACAGTAAAATCAAAAGCGCGTTAATATATTGACGGGTGCAATCGACGACGGGCAAAAAAATGGTTGTGCCGGGCAAATTTGAAAGTTGTGCGTTCCAACCCAAGTAGTAGGGATACTCGCGGGGAAAATCGAGCCGCCGGTCGGAGATGCGCACTTTAACCTGGTCGGCGGCATGAAGCCATTCCTGCTCGTGCCAATCGGTCCAGCGCGGAGGCAGTTCTTTCAAGAGCGATAATGCCACCCGCCCACGGGGATATTTCAGCAGCCAAATGCCCTCGTCGTTGATCATGAAAAAGCTGGTGGCCTGACAATTGTCGGCGCTGCTGCCGGTGCGGGCCACGATGTTCATAAACGGCGTACCCAATTCCTGGCCGCCGCCTTGCTTGTTGAGTGGGCCGTCGTGAGTGGTGATGCCCGTTACGCCCAGGGAACAAATGAGCACGGCTTCTTCGAGCCTGGTCAAAGGTGATGGCGGATTGTTGCTGCAATGGCTCAATGCTCCTGCGTCCAACGATGCGCCGCGGGGCACTCGCCGAGTGCGGCGCTCCACCAGTGCTGACAGCAGCGGGTATGTGCATAAATCCTCAAGGAAACCGGGGCGATGCTTTGCCGTCATTGTCTGATGTTTCTCATGAGAATTAAGTATGACCAGCGGCCGCAGCTTCAGCCTACGGGGTTATGTTTATCCAACTCCGCCAACACAATTGGAAACACATCGCGGTCGGCATCTTTACCGACGAAGCAATCCATGTGGGCATAGTCGGGGATGACGTGGCGTACATAGTATTCCGGCCCGTTGATCTTGCACAGGTAATCGAAAGTCTGCTGGCTGCCGCGAGGCAGAAACAGGCGGTTATTTTCTCCGTGTATAAACGCGATGGGAACCCGCAAGCGGGCGGCCTCGGGCAGGTAAATCTCGCGGCCGTCGGAGCTCACGGCATGGCCTTTATTAAGCATCCGGCTAATTTGCTTGAAGGTGGTCAAATTGGCGACGCCAAATACTTCGGGCAGCGCTTGATGGGTCGACGGGTTCAACTTGCTGTGGTCGTAAACTTCGCCGTACAAAAACAGCACGCGCCGGCAGAACGGACTGGAGCAGCCATCGTGGCTGGGATAAAAGCGGAGCAGCCGATCAAATGCGCGCTCGCCAAAATGTGCATTCGCATGAACGTCGGTAGTGAGCGTGCCCATTCCTACTGCCGCCAATGCTGTGGCCAAACGGAAGCGGGCTTTGACGCGGTTTATCAGCGGAGCAACCGGATGCAAGGTGAGCGCGGAAGATACGGCCGAGCGCACGCCTTCCAAGCCTTGTGTCATTGCCAGTAAGAATGTCAACGAGCCGACACAATGCGCCATAAACTGCACGCTCTCCGCCCGGCTGACCTCGCGCACTAATTTCACCGCGGCCGGATAGTCGCGAGCAGCAATGTCGTCCAACGTAAACTGCGTGGCCGCCGAAGGGAGCGCTGGGCTGGCACGGTAGTCGAAAATCCAAACATCGTAGTTTTTTGCAAATAGATACTCGGGCAGATTAGTGTCCACCGTGTCCAGGCAATAGGCTTGTCCCGAAGTGCCGAAGCCGGGCGAGAGAATCACCGGACCTTTGCGGCCTCCCTGATAACGCGTTAGCCGCAACCCGACACCGTCGCTGGCTTGGAAATCGTAGACCTTCGGCGCACTCATTCGCAATAGACGGCGCGCGCGGTCTGACGCAATAGTGGTTGTCACAGGCGTTACCTCAGGCCGAAAAGCGGCGAAAACACGATGGATTTCGCGCGCTTGTGCCGGCGCCTGCCTCATTCGATTCCGACAGGGTGGAGGATAAGATGTCCGCTTGTATAACAAGTGGCTACAATGCCGTCAATCAGGCGGCTGGTGATCGATCACTCTTATCTTGCGGCACACAACGATGGACCCGTGGGTGTATGCTTTGGGGGTGGTACTAGGCGCGGCGTTGGTTGCCGTCGCATATGGGTTCGTCATCCGACCCTGGCATATGACTTGGGGCAGTACGGCGGAAGAGCGGTCGCTTCCACTACCCGGCGACGAATTGGTGCAGGGACCGTTGGCCCAAGCAACCCATGCCATCACCATTCAGTCGCCTGTTGGTGAAGTGTGGCCGTGGCTGGTACAGATGGGGCAAGGCCGCGCAGGCTTCTACAGTTACGATTGGCTGGAAAATCTATTCGGCTGCCAAATTCGTAATGCGGACCGCATTGTTCCCGAGTGGCAAATCATCCGCGTCGGCGATGGCGTGAAACTTCATCCGCAAGCGCCGCCGCTGACGGTCGTAGTCGCCGAGCCACAGCGGGCCATCGTATTGGCCGGCGGTTCCGATTTTCAGCCTGCCATGTCGCGCGATCCGAGTTTTCTCAAACTCCACACGTATCGCGCTTTCACCTGGGCGTTCACAGTGCATCCGCAGCCGAACAATGCCACTCGCTTGGTGATCCGCGTCCGCGTGACCTGGGACCGCGGGCTGAGGCACTTCTTTCGCAGTCGAATGTTCCTGGAGCCCGCGCACTCTATCATGCAGCGGAAAATGAACCTTGGAATCAAGCATCGGGCAGAGTCTCTTCGGGACCATTAGCGTTGAATGTAACTGCGTGCGCTCGCCGGAATTTCGATTGATGCACCTTTCTTCGTCCATAGGGAACTAGTGGCCGAGGCGGGGATCGAACCCGCACGAGGGTAACCCCTCGAAGGATTTTAAGTCCCCCACGAAATAAAAAACAGTCGGGAAAACAAGGGTCTGTTACGCCCACTGGCCCCAAAACTGGCCCCACGATTTTAGATTCTGAATTGGAACGCGTTATCACCGCATGGCGGACCCTCCCTGAACACATCCGCGCTGTCATTCTGGCGCTGATTGACGCGGCGGTTGCATAGCGTCGTTTTGAATCATACTGGGCCGTCGAAAATCAAAGTAAGTTGCCGATCTAAAAAAATGCCATGCAGCGTGAAATCATCCACCGCTTTCACTATCTGCCAATTTAGTTTCCTGCCAATCTCTTGAATGTCGAATGTCGGGAATTGTGGAAACTCCGCCTTAACTTCGATAGGTGGCATGCTATTCGGACCGCGCTTCCCACCACTCGGAAGAATCTGTAACTGGAATTCTCGATACTGCTGCGGAAGGAATTGGCTGAGCGCTGCCTTCAAGTGTTCTAGGTATTCCATTTCGTCCATGATGAATCCTCCAGGCTTTTAGATGAAATAGGCCGCGCCACCGGTGGTAGTGGCGACGCAGCCTGACAAATCACTCGGTTTCTGCTTTCGGGAAAAACGTCATCCTCTTGTAGTCCGCTTTGCCCGCGGGATATGTCTGAATAAATCTGGGCGCTCTTTCATCGCTTTAATCGCGCCGCCGTGCCCGTGTGCTCTAAGCCAGTTGTTGCTGGGCAGAAGCATTTTCGATTTATTTTGCCGTGTTGTTTTCGTTTTCATCAAAACATTCCCTTTGCATAAAACATAGCCGCCATCCCTGAATAAATTGCAAGCGGGGTCCGTCGCTGGCTAGAGTATCGGGCGGGTAGTAAGGCCAGCAGCAAGAGCATTAGGCGAGCAAGCGCGGATTTGTCATCTCGTTTACTTTGTCGTATTCTTTTTGTAACAAGTATGCGGCCTGTGATAATGGCAACCGAAATGCTGTGCACTGGCATTGCATGAGGCCGCGCAGCCCACAAGAGCGTCAAGGTTTCGCGCGCATTCAAAAGGCCGCATAGGCGGGGCAGTGCCTACGCGGCCAGAAGTTTGCCGACATTTTATCGGCAGACTTGATTGTAGCAGTCGTTTCAGCGTCCGCCAGCGGCCTTGAACAGTGCAACGACAAGCGTGCCGTCGATGCTCACTAGCGTTAGGAAATTCCAGCCGTGTTCGATTGCGAATACAGCTAAACCGGTCAAACAAAGAAGAGCTAGGCAACGAAACGCGAAACTTGACCATTGCATGGTAGATGCTCCGGCAAATAGAAGATTGCCAATCAGCGTTGTGCTGACCGGCTGTGCCGAAGCGGAGAAATCACAGCGACTGTGATTCTGGTTTGCGAAAGGCAGGAGCGAATTGCCTGACGCTGGAATCATTGCGTGGAAAGTAACTCAAGGCAAGGGCAACTTTGTGACAGCATTGCCAGCAAGGTCTACTTTCGACGAGACCGGCGCTCCGGCCAGAATCTACTGCGGGATTGCCGCCGAACGATAGTTACTCCACCTTCGTATTTTTCCTCAATCAACTCAACTGGCGTTCCATCTTTGCCAATCACTACTCTCTCTTCGTGAGAGACACGCTTTAATAATCTATACCTGCGCATCATAAAACACCTTTCAACAAAAAAGCCCGCGACCGATAAGGGTGCGGGCTTGGTGGTTCCAATGCCGGATCGAATTGTCAAACGACGATCATCTTAGCGTGTTGTTTGCCGCTGTCAAGATTACGCCATCCTTTTTGCACTGTGGCCTGAATAAGCGAATAAGCACGCTTGCTAAGGCGCGATGGGATGGGAATCCGAATTCTGCTGCGGAGTGCCAGCATCTGAATCCAGTTGTTCTTCGGTTGTTTGAATGCTTACTACATCTTTTGTGTTTAATAACACGACCTCATCCTGACCAAGGATTATTGGTTCCGACGCAGTCCCATCTTTCCCCGGTGGGGGAACATAAACAGCGCGAACAATAGAGAAATCTTTTTCCTTTGCTACCAAGACTTCATAATCCTTCGGCACGGCTTGTAGAGTGCCAAAATAGGTAGCACCATTACTGAAATTAACCTTTACGGACAATGCACTCCTGCCCTTTAGACGAAACCAACTCCAACACGTAGTTCGTTGAACCGTTTCCAAGTACCAAACAGGTGTTCGGGTCCACGTAATTCGTGCGATGATTTTGCCAAAGAGAAACGCAAGAACAATTGACGCTGCTAAGTAACCCAATGAGAAAAACTCGACCGAGAGGGGAGCAGCCTTTATCCTTTCGCCGACCCATTCCCGCCAGCCCTTATCAATCAATGGCGCAGGATCGAATTGATACCATTTAAGGGCAATCCATGATCCACCCAGTATAAGAACACTGTTGATTACGATGCTATAACACGCGCACCACACTACGGCATCCATCGGGGCATGCGTGCGAATCGGGCGAGAAGCTTTCTCTACCGCAACAGCGATAAAACCAGGAAGAATGGCTAAGAGAAGTAGCGCAAACGCTTCAATACTGGAGGGCATTCTTACTTGCTATGCTACTTATTATTGTCTGCTGGTTTTTTGACGTAAGTATCAATGAGCTTATTTGTTTTTGTGTTGGTCGGCAGTTTCACCGCGCCTTGCGACTCCTGCAAGTGCACAGATTTCTGTCCATTGGATTGCTTTCCGCTGCAATTATCTTCTGCCATAAGTCGCTCCGTTCGTGTCGGCTATTGCTTTTTGTCAGAATTGCTACTGTTGCTTGCTGTAGCCGGTTTAACATACCGATCAATTAGTTGGTTCTGCGTG
>DASRSD010000138.1 GCA_035656635.1 Pirellulales bacterium | reverse complement strand
CTATTGGTAGCGCTCGCTGTGGGCGGAGTGTTGGGCTATGTAGTCGCTTCGAACCGACCATTGTCGAATTGCCAAGCGGAAACACAGGTTGTGGCGTTCGATAAACAAACGACAGCCACCGCTGCCACAAAAACTCCCGAAATGTCGTTAGCGCAGGCGACCAACAACGGCGGCGGTTCGTCGTCCAGCAGCAGCGGTAAAAAGCCGAACATTTTGTTCATCATGGGGGACGACGTGGGCTGGTTTAACATTGGCGCGTACCACCGCGGCATGATGTCCGGCAAGACGCCCAATCTGGACAAGCTGGCGTCGCAAGGAATGTTGTTCACCGACTATTACGCGGAAGCCAGTTGCACCGCCGGCCGCGCGAATTTCATCACGGGCGAAATCCCGCTGCGAACGGGAATGACCACGGTCGGTCAGGCGGGAGCTGATGTTGGCCTGCCCGCGCAAGCCTGCACGTTGGCCACCGCTTTGAAAGCACAAGGTTACACCACGGGCCAGTTCGGGAAAAATCACCTTGGCGATCTCAACAAATTCCTACCCACGGTGCACGGCTTCGACGAATTTTTTGGATATTTGTATCACCTCGACGCTATGTCCGATCCGTATTGGTATTCGTTCCCGGTCGAGGAAGCGTATTACAACGAGCATGGCCCGCGCAGCCTGGTGCATTGCTACGCCAGCGACACTGACGATCCAACCGTTCAGCCACGGTGGGGAAAAATCGGCAAGCAGAAGGTTACGGACGAAGGTCCGCTGCCCCCCTACGCCGATATGTCGCACGTACCCAACATGCACGACGTTCCCTTCTTGAAGGCGAAGTACGACATGACCACCTTCGACGAAGTGTTAGTGAAAAGCTCCTGTGACTTCATGGATAAGGCGAAGCAGGATGGCAAGCCGTTTTTCATTTGGCACAACACCACCCGCATGCACGTGTGGACGTTCCTGTCGCCAAAATATCAGGCCCAGATGAACAGCAAAACGAACTACGGCCTGGAGGAAGGGGGCATGGCGCAATTGGATGATAGTGTGGGAGCGCTGTTGAAACATTTGGAAGATATCGGCGAGGCGGACAACACGATTGTCGTGTTTACCACCGACAATGGTGCTGAAGTATTTACCTGGCCCGACGGCGGCATGACGCCGTTCAAAGCCACCAAAGGCACGGTCATGGAAGGCGGCTTCCGCGTGCCTTGCATTGCCCGCTGGCCGGGGCACATCAAGCCTCACACCGTCGAAAACGGAATTTTTTCGGGGCTCGATTGGTTTCCAACGCTGTGCACAGCCGCGGGAAATCCAAATATCACTGACCAGCTCCTCAAGGGAGCTAAGCTGGGCGACCGCGAGTATAAAAACCATTTGGACGGCTACGATCAGACCGATCTTCTGACCGACAACGGATCGTCCAAGCGTCACGAACTTTGGTACTTTGGCGGGCCAAAACTGGGCGCGCTGCGTCTGGACGACTTCAAATTCCAGTTCTTCCAGCAGCCCCTGGGCTGGCCGGGACCCAAGGTTACTACCGACATGCCTGGCATGGTGAATATTCACCAAGACCCCTTCGAGCGCACGCCGTCGATTAATGCAGAAACGCTGAATGATTTAGGCGGCGGTTACATGAACGATTTTTACGCGCGGGAATTCTGGCGATTTGTGCTAGTCCAACAAAGGGTTGCTGAACTCGCCAAAACGGCCATCGATTATCCGCCGATGCAAGACCCGGCGTCGTTCAACCTCGACGCAGTGAAAAAGCAGATCGAAGACATGATCAGGTCGCACGAGGGACAGTGATTGAGTTTCATTCGTGTCGAATGGTCAGTCTCGGCGGTCCAAATGGCCCGACTTGTTGATGGCGCGCAGCAATCGCAAGCCCAGGCCCAAGGCGACAACGCAACCGGCCACGCCGAACAGCGATACCCCGCGCTCGCCAAACAACCAGGCAGGCCCAACCAGCGGCGGCACTTCGCGGCTCAGGAGCAAGGCCGAGCCCAAAAATAGCGCGCTGGCCAGCATGCCCAGCACCAGCCGATTGACCGAAGGCTCCAGGCCGCGATGATCCAGATGCACGTCGATTTTTCCGGCGTGAAACAAATCGACAATGTCAAGCACTTTGCGCGGCAGTACTTCGGCCAAGTGCTCAATTTCGTTGTACACGTGACGCAGCTTCCGCAGCCGCCGCAGCGGCGAAATGCGCCGCCAGGCCATTTGCTTTTGGTGCGGGGCCAAAACTTCCATCAAGCTAAACCGCGGGCTGGCCAGCCGGGCTGTGCCTTCCAACATGACCAACATTTTCAGCAACATGGCAATGCGTGCCGGCAGCATAATGCGATAGCGGCGAATGATTTCGGTCATTTCGTTCAGCGCGGCGCTCAGATTGACATCTTCAATCGACTGGTTACCGTAATGCGCCACGAAATCGGCCAAATCGTAACCCAGCGCCGTTTGATCTAAATCGCGCGGCACTTCGCCCATTTGCGTAATTACTTGTGCCAGCCGCCCGGGGTTGCGCTCGCCAATGGCCAGCAATAGGTCTTCGACTTCCTCACGCAGCGCATCATCAATGCGCCCCACCATGCCAAAATCCAACAGCCCGATTACATTGCCAGGCATGAGAATCAAATTGCCCGGATGCGGATCGGCATGATAAAAGCCGTGGGTGAAAATCATGGTGAGATATAAATCGGCCCCGCGACGGGCAACCTCCTTCAAATCAAACCCCGCTTCGTACACTTTTTCGACGTGCGAAAGCTTCACGCCTTCCAGGTACTGCATGGTCAGCACGCGCGATGTGGAAAGCTCCGGATAGGAGCGCGGAATTTTCACGGTGGGGTCGTCGGCGAACAAATAGGCAAATTGCTGGAGATTGCGCTCTTCGCGGCCAAAATCGAGCTCTCGCCGCAACACGCGTTGAAACTCGGCGACGGTGGCCCGGGGACGATAATTGGCCAGCTCCGGCACCCGTTCGGCCCAATGCGCCAGTCCGGTGAGAATTTCCAAATCGCGGCGGATGATTTCTTCGATGCCCGCGTGCCGCACCTTGGCCACGACCCAATCGCCATTTTTTAAGCGCGCCCGGTGAACCTGGCCAATCGAAGCGCTGGCCAGTGGGACTTCTTCAAAATCGAGGAACAATTCGGGCAAGGGCTGGCCCAGTTCGGACTCTACGATGCTTACGACTTGTCCGTACGAATCGGCTGGAGTGCGATCTTGCAATTTTGCCAATTCGTCTGCCAGGGCCACTCCCACGACATCAGGGCGCGTGCTCAAAATTTGGCCCAGCTTAATGAACGTGGGGCCCAGTTCCGAAAGGGCCAACCGAATGCGCGTTTCGCGGCTGTGGCTGCACAGGGCCGTGCCGTCGCGATCTTTCAAAATGCCGTGCGTAAAGCGCGGACCCAGCCGTTCGATCCAGCCCGCCAGGCCGTATTTGCTCAGCACCGTGAGAATTTGCCGCCAACGGCTGGCGTGGCGATACAGTTGCGGAATGGTGCTTAATCGCATGCAATTATTTTAACAAAAGCAAATGTTCGATGTTGAATTGAGCCAACCAATGCTGCGCCGGCTGGTTATGGATTGAGCCCGGCCGGT
>DASRSD010000137.1 GCA_035656635.1 Pirellulales bacterium | reverse complement strand
TCGTCAGCCCGCAACTACGACGCAGCCACGACTTCAAATTAGAGCCGGGCCTGGTGATCGCCGTGGAGCCGATGGTGAACATGGGGGCGAAAAAAACCAAAACGCTGGCCGATCATTGGACGCAGGTCACCAGCGATGGCCGTTACAGCGCCCATTTCGAACACACCATTGCCATGACGAACGATGGCCCCTGGGTGCTCACCGCGCCCCCGCAACCGGGCGAAGCATTCGACGACACCGTACTGCGCGATCTTTTGAGCAAAGTGCCGCAAACGACGGGCTAGGGCTGCTTTCAAAGAATGCCGCACGTAAAGCAGATGCCTGCGGAATGGGGGTCTTTTTTTGGAAAAAGGCCCAGAAATAGGTAATTTTGAGCCCTTGAACAAATTCCGTGCCAAACCATATACTGAAGGGCTTTCAGCCCGGGCGGAAGTGTCGACGGAGCACGGCGTTGCTGCGAAGTTCGCGTCGCCAAGGAAAACGAGAATATGAAAATCCGCGCTAGTGTCAAACGCCTGTGCGACCATTGCAAAATTGTCCGCCGCCGCGGAGTGGTGTATGTGGTGTGCAATAATCCGCGCCACAAACAACGGCAAGGATAACACAACCGATTGTCACCTGTCCTGAAATGTTTTGTCGGCAAGCCAAGCACCAAGGGCGAATGACACTCAATCCGTTCTTCAGAAAACTTACCCCTAGAAATTAGACTCGAAAAAACACATGCCACGTCTTTTAGGCGTTGATATTCCGCCAGACAAACCGACGTTTATTTCGTTGCAATATTTGTACGGCGTTGGACCGCACGTAGCGCGCGAGCTGTGTCACAAGGCGGGCGTGGATGCCCAAGCCCGGGCTCGCGATTTGCACGAAGACGAAGTCGCTCGCATGGCGGCGCTGTTGGATAAAGATTACACGGCCGAAGGCCAGTTGCGGCGGCAGCTAACACAGAACATTGCCCGACTAAAAGATATCGGCTGCTACCGGGGCGTGCGGCATCGGCGTGGCTTGCCGGTTCGTGGACAGCGAACCCGCACGAACGCCAGAACACGCAAAGGCCCCAAGAAAACTGTGGCCGGCAAGAAAGGCGTGAAGGACATGAAGTAACGTGAGGGTGTCTTGGTGTCTGTTGTGCCTAGTTGCAGACATCGGAATCCCTCATCGGCTTGGCACCAGATAAACCAGACCACCAGATACATAGAGAAGTAGAAACTCAATTATGGCTGTAGCGAAAACTAAACGTAAAGCGCGGCGGAATGTGACCGTGGGCATCGCCTACATTAAGGCCACGTTCAACAACACGACCGTCACCATTACTGACACCAAGGGAGATGCCTTGTGTTGGGCCAGCGCCGGCACCACAGGTTTCAAAGGCTCGCGCAAAAGCACGCCGTTTGCTGGTCAAATGGCCGCCCAGCAGGCTGCGGAAAAGGCATCGAAATTTGGCGTGAAAGAAGTGGAAGTCAAAGTCAAAGGTCCCGGCAGCGGCCGGGAAAGCGCCATTACGGCGTTACAGGCCGCGGGCCTCACGATCAAATCGATTGAAGACATCACGCCGCTGCCGCACAACGGTTGCCGCCCGCCGAAGCGGCGCCGTGTTTAGCCGCGCGCGGTTATCAAAAAACTTCGAATATCATTTTCCATCACACCCTATTTTACATTTTATCTCTGCGAAATCATGGCTCGTACCACTGGACCAGTTTGCCGTTTGTGCCGCCGCGACGGGTTAAAGCTATTTTTGAAAGGTACTCGATGCGATACGCCCAAGTGCGCCATTGAACGGCGCGAAACCCCACCGGGCATGGCTTCTCGCCGCGGCAAGCTTACCGATTACGGCATTCACTTGCGCGAAAAGCAAAAAGTAAAGCATTATTATGGCGTGCTGGAACGCCAGTTCCGTGGCTATTACCAGCGGGCCGTCAAGGGAAAAGGAAACACGGGCGAGGCGCTGATGAGCTTGCTGGAGCGCCGGCTTGATAACATCGTCTGCCGGCTTGGTTTCGGCTTGTCGCGGGCACAGGCGCGCCAAATCATTCGGCATGGTCACATTACGGTGAACGGCCATCGCTGCGATATTCCCAGTTACTTGGTGCACGTGGGCGATGTCATCCGCGCTAAAAATCGCGGCAAAAGCTTGCAGGCCGTGCAAGCCTGCGTGGCGGAATATCATCGCGACATTCCCGATTTTCTGTCGCGCATTGAAGGCGCCATTCCCGAGGGCCACGTCAACCGCTTGCCGAGCGCGGAAGATTGCTCGCTGGGGGGAATTCAAGCGAATTTGATTGTGGAGTTGTGTTCGAAGTAAGAGTGTCTTTGTTTCTGAGTGTCTGGTGTCTGGCAAGCGGCCCTGGGCGGCCGACGATTTTAGACAGCAGGCACCCAGACACTAGACACACTAGGAGGCCTATATGCATATTCGCTGGCGTGGATTAGAGCTGCCCAGCCAAGTGGTTTGCGACGTGAAAACGTTGTCGGCCACGTACGGAAAATTTGTGGCCGAGCCGTTTGAACGCGGCTTTGGCGTCACTATCGGTAATTCCTTGCGGCGCATCTTGCTGTCCAGCCTGGAAGGCAGCGCGGTCACCCAAATTAAAATTCACGGAGCGCAGCACGAATTCACCACGCTGCCCGGCGTCGTGGAAGATATGACCGACGTGGTTTTGAACGTGAAATCGTTGGTGGTGAAAAACTTTACCGATCAAACCAAGGTGCTGCGGATCGAAAAGAACACGCGCGGCGTGGTAAGCGGCGCCGACGTGCAAACCGACGACACGGTGGAAATCATCAATAAGAACCACATTTTAGCCACGCTCACTGACGATGTGCCGTTTGTTATGGAAATGGTCATCGAAAACGGCCGCGGTTATGTCCCCGCCAGCGAACACAGCCCCAACGTGCAGGAAATCGGCATCATTCCGGTCGATGCCGTGTTCAGCCCCGTGCTGCGCGTGCGTTACGAAATTGAAGAAACCCGCGTCGGCCAGAAAACCAATTACGATAAGCTGACGACTGAAATTTGGACCAACGGCTCCATCGGTCCGGAAATGGCGCTGGTTGAATCGGCCAAAGTTTTGCGCAAGCATTTGAACCCGTTTGTGCAATATGCCGAGCTAGGCGCCCGCGTCAGTGGAGTGGGGCGGACGGGAAGCTCGGGTGGCCCCATCGACGGCGCGGCCGAGCAAAAGCTCGGTATGCCGCTGGCCGACTTGAAATTATCGGTACGCGCCATGAACTGCCTCGAAAGCGAGGGCATTCAAACCGTGCGCGACCTGGTTCAACGCTCCGAAGATCAATTGCTGGAAGTGCGTAACTTCGGCGAAACTACACTGCGCGAAATCAAAGATAAGCTGACTGAGTTGGGCCTGCGCTTGGGCATGCGCGTGCCGGCCGCCGTGTAATGGAACCGCACTTTGTCAATTGCACGGATAACAATAGAAAGATTTCACTGTCATGCGACATCGTAGATTGGGCCGAGTTTTGGGACGCTCGCCATCGCACCGCAAGGCGCTATTGCGAAATTTGGCCAGCGCGCTGTTTTTAACTGAGCTCGATAAAGACGAATTCCTCGACGAGAAGCAAGCGCCGAAGGTAAAAGGCCGCATCGTTACTACCATTCAGAAGGCAAAAGAAGTGCGCCCTTTGGTGGAACGCTGTATTAGCATCGCCTGCCGCGCACAAGCGGCTCTCGATGAAGCCAATAAGCTCGGCACTTCAGCCGATCGCAACAGTGATGAATGGCGAAAGTGGCGCAAAAGCAAGCAGTGGCAAAAATGGGCCGCCGCCATGGCTCCTGTCGTTCTTACTCGGCGCCGGCTGGTTCGCCTGTTGGGACGCAAGCAAGCCGCCAATGTTTGCTTTGAAGTGGTTGCCCCACGATTTATCGATCGCATGGGCGGCTACACGCGCATTATGCGGTTGGCCAAGCCGCGGTTGGGAGATGCTGGCACCCGGGCTATTTTGGAGTTTGTCGGTGTGCGCGATCGCGGCGCTAAAGCTCCTCAGGCGCCCAAGTTCGAAGGCGAACCAGCTGCGGCCAAATCGTAACGCTTCGGCGGTGCTAGCATTGCCTCTCTCGGATTGACGCCGCTTGCGCCGCCGTTTAATCTACGCGGCCCTGCATGGGCGCTTCTCTGGCCGTTCTTTTCGTTCCGCGGATTCTATCAAATTATATTTCTTCAAGAGCGATGCTGCGCGCTACGCTTCGATTTTTTTGTTGCTGCTTGACGCTGACGATGGCGACCGGGCTTTCCGGTTGCCGTTGGGCATCTAGCACTGCGGCACATGAGCCGTCGCTCTTGAAGCCGCTCGATATGGTCGACGACGGCGTGCAATTGGAAATTATTTCCATTCGGTTTTCGCCTCACGACGAAGAACTCAACGGCATGCTGTGGGACCAAATTGATGAACAGCAAATTCCCTTGGCAACGCGGCGGGCACTTGGCGAAAATGGCTTTCGCGCAGGCGTCATTAGCGGCGAGCTGCCGGCGCCCTTGGCCCGAAAACTTGCTGCCGCGGAGAAAAAGCCCGCCACCATGACGGAAGCGGCGGCCCGCCTGGAAAAAGCTTCGCCGGTCAGCCGTCAACAAATGCAATTGCATTCCGGGTGGCGAGGAGAAATCATCGCTTCCAACATCTATCCTGAAGTGCCGCTGCTGATGAACGAGCACGGCGAAGTCAGCGGCCATACGTATCAACAAGCGCAAGGCATTTTGGCCGCCAAAGCCGAGGCATTGGGCGATCGGCGAGTCACGCTGCATCTCACCCCGGAATTGCAGTATGGCGAGCCGCGACAGGAATGGATTTCCGAAGATGGCCGCATTCTTCCGCAATCAGGAAAACCCAAGCGCGTGTTCGAACGCTTGGCGTTCGATGCCACTTTGGAGCCCAGCCAAATGCTGGTGCTTACCGCGTCACCCGAACGTCCCGGCACCTTGGGCCATTACTTCTTCACCGAACCGCAGCCAGATTCCGACGAAGTGCAGCAAAAACTTGTCGTCGTCCGGCTGGGCCAAACGCGGTACGACAACCTATTTCCGCCCGCTGCGGAAAATGAATCGAAATCGGTTGATGCACCCTCCGATAAGAACGATCCTGCACAGCGGCCAAAGCAATCTTCGCAGCGCTCCGCTAGTGAGCCATGAGCGCGGCCAGTTTGTCTTTGATCTCGCTGAGTGAAAAGCTTTTTTGCACCAATTTTCCGTCCGGCGAAATCAGAATGTACGACGGGATGGAACTGGCAGCCCAACAAGTCAAATCCTTCGCTGGTGGCCCCTCTTCCAAAAATCCCTGCATCACCGGTAAAGGATGTCGCTGGATGAATGCACGGGCCGCGGATTGATCGGAGTCCAGGTTAACGCCAAGCACGGCGAGTTTTCCGCTAGCGCTAGGTTGATCTTGCAACGATTGTAGCTGCGGCAACTCGGCAACACACGAATTGCACCAGGTGGCCCAAAAATCGATCAGCACGTATTGGCCACGAAAATCGCTGAGCTTCTTTTTCGCCCCGTCTAGCGTTTGAAATTCAAAATCAGGCATCCTGTCACCAAGTTGCGATCCCCGCGTAGCATCGACTGTAATCGTGCCCAAATCGAGCGTGCCTTTGGCCACATCGGCCTCGGTCACCTGAAACGAAACAATCTTCGATCCTACCGGATTAACCATGCAGGCCGTGGGCTCTTTATGTTCGTAAATGCGCAGTGCTAGTTCATATTCGCCGGCTGGCACGCCGCTGATGAGCAGCTTGCCATCGGAATTCAGCCGCACAAAATAATGGTTCAACGTGGAACGATAGACGTTCCCTTCTTGACTGTCACACCACACCTCGCTCCAGCCGTACCGCCAATTGAATTCCGTGTTCGATAGTTCCGCAGGCGGTTCAATTCCAGGTGCTTTACGGAGCAGATAATTCAATGACCAATTCAAATCGAAATTGTCGGCTTTTTCACCGGCCAACTTTACTTGCCCTTTCATTTGCGCGCCGTCGCCACCGAGATTGAGCATCACCGTTTGGCCCGGCTGCAAATTCAAGGGAACGTGCTGGCTGGATGTAATCGGATAGTTTTGCCACGGTGACAGCTCAGCGGAAACAGAACATTTGATCGGCGGCACGCGCTCCAGCACAAAGTGGCCATGCTCGTCGGTTTGCGTGCCATCGTGGTCGGCAATGTACGGCATGTCACCCATCCGAAAAAAGTTACAGTGCAGCGGATCGAAGTCGATTTGCGCCTTCGCCGCCGGCTGGCCCGCTTGCCACAAGTTTCCTTCAATGCGGGCCCACTTTTCCAATTTCATGTCGCCGGGAATCTGATCGGGCTGCAAATCAAGCTCGGCATAGCCCGCATCATGAATTACCATCACGATATATCGTTCACATTGTGCGGGAAAAGCAAATTCTCCTTGCGCGTTAGTCTCCAAACAAAAATTATCGCTGAACATTTCATGCTGGTCGCTTTCAGGATTATCGAGCTGCTGCGTTTTGGTCGCCAAAAAAACTTTGGCGCCCTTTACCGGCTGGCCTTCCGCATCCAGCACTCGACCGCTGGCTGCCGGCGCCGGTTGCAGTTGGAAATCGGCCGTCGTGTTTTTGTCCCCCACATGAAACAATCCACTGATCGCAGACCGATAACCGTGGGCTTCGACGCGCACCCGATGAGCCACATCGGTCCGATCCAATTTATCCAGCACGAATTGCCCGCCAGTTTGTTCTTTCGCCTTCGGGCGAAGCGTCACCAGCAAATTCTCGCCCAACTCTTCCACCGGCACGATCGTGAATTTATCGATCGGTTGGCCTGTATTGGCATCGGTCACATGGCCCGAAATGCGCAACAACGGCGGGAGCGTGAACACGTGCTCTTGATCGTCGGCCGTGAAGTCGACTTCCGGCGCGGCGAAATCTCCCTCGGCCGAAACGTGAAATTTAACCGCGTCGTCCGGTGCCCAGGTCCACTCGTAAATGCCGTTTTTGTCCGGGTAGCGCGGAATTTTGGAATCGATGACGTTGGAATGCTTATCGTTGTACAGCGATTGCGCGCCATGCCAGTTTTCAATGTGAAACAGGGCATCGGTCACCGGCGTGCCATCGTGGTCCACCAATCGAATTCGCAACGTTTTTCCCGGCTTCAATTGAAAATCCACCGGCGCTAAATTTGGCTTAATTTCAATCTGCCGCATGTCAGGCATCCAGCCTTGGGCGACAATGGTTACTCGCATGGGTCCGGGCGGCAAAGGGGGTAAGTGATACACTCCCTGGTCGTCGGTATGCACTTCCTGCTGCGGCTTGTGTTCCCAATAGGGTCGATCTCCCCAAATAGCCAGCGCTTTGGCCACCGGTTTGCCATCCGGATCGGTCACGATGCCGGTCACATGCACGCCACGTTTTAGCACAATGCTGGCGGTTTGATTGCGCAATTGTTCGATTGGAACACGGTCATCCAAGTTCATGTCATAATAGGAACGCACGCTGATGAAATCTGGATGGCTGGCTATGACGTGGATGACCAGCTTATCTCCTGGCGGCGCCGTGCCTAATTTCCAGCGGCCTTCGGCATCAGTTTTCAAGTCGTCGTACGCCAGCAATCCGCCGGGGTCGCTGTTAATGGTTACGGTCGCCCCGGCAATGGGTTTGCCTTCTTCATCCACCACCGTTCCACCCATCACGGTACCTGTTTTCAAATGGAACGTAAATTCTTCCGGAACGGGCTTCCGCTTGGCAGGCGGATCTTTTTCCCAACCGTGGAAGCCGGAAACATAACCAGACTTGTTGGCCCACAAACGCAGAATGTATAGCGTGCTGGGCAAGTCGGCATTTACTTGACCATCGGCATCGGTGATGTAATCTCGCTTGTTTTTGAACTTATCGTCGTGAGTTGCCACGGAGACGGTAATTTTGGCATCGGAAAGCGGCTGGCCTTGGAAATCGACCACATGAATCCGGATGCTGCCTTTGGTCGGCTGGTTGCCCTCCTCGTCGAACAGCAGTTTCTTGGTCGAATCGGCGACTGTGTCGGACTTGGTTTCTGACTTTACTTCGGGGCTGGTTTTCTCTGTGTCGACCGGCGGTTTAGCGGGCGCGGCCGGTTTGCTTTCTGCAATCGGCTGATCCGCCGCGCGGCTGGGAACCGGGCTAAACGGCCGCAGCAGTCCCAACGTTAGCACAACGCATGCGGTGGCCAGTAGAATCATGCGGCGCGCCCAAACGGAAACCGGATTGCGCGCGGAAGTTTTGTCGAGGATGGCCCGTACTCGTCCTTCCAATTGCGAGGGTTGAATCATGCCGATGCCGCCGGTCAGCGTTTTTTTACTGCCCAGCAACAAAGCCGCCACTTCGACTAATCCCGCCGCATAATCCACCGACGTAATCCCCATCAACAATACCTGGTTATCGCAAGCTTGTTCTCGCTCCCGCCGCATGGAGCGCACGGCAATCCACACCAGCGGATGGAACCAATAGCCGGCGGCAACGGTGCGGGCAATAAGCTGCCACAAGACATCGCGCCGCTGGACGTGAGCCAATTCGTGCGACAACACCATCCGTAGACGGCTTGTAGACCAACGGCAAACATCCGCAGGCAACAGAATTCGTGGCCAAAATACTCCGATGACGACAGGAATTTTGGTTTCGGTCGATTTTAGCAAATGGACGTTTCGGCTTCCGACCAGCCGAAGTTGCGAATCGTTCAACGCCGCATGAAATTGCGCATTGGCGATCGGTACAGCCCGGCGAGCAACGTTTCGCGCACAAGCAATGGAATACAGCAAAAATAACAGGTGAACCACAGCGCCGCTAATCCATAGCAAAACCGCTCCGACTTGCCAGGAAATGCGCAGCCCGGAGGTGTTTGGGGCTGACTGGGTGGCAACAACTGCCGCGACAGAGGGTGATTTTTTCGCCTCGGCTTCGGATTCCGAAGGTGACGGGAATCTCGGCGGCATGACGGTTTGCGGCCTGGCAAGCGAAAATTGGCGTAGCACGTTATCTTCCGAAGGCAGCGGAGCGTGAGTCATCGGTGCGCTTGCTAACAAGCCTGGTTGGGCACTGTTTTCTGTGGCGGGCGATGTTGCCGGCGACCAAAAACCCAGCGGAATGCCTGGCGCCAGCAGGCAAACCAGCGGCACGACCAGCAAACTCAAAAGCGAAAATTGCCAAACGCAATATCGCATGGCCGGCGAAGCACGTCGTAAGGCAACCACGGCGCCCCACGCGATGCCCAACACCAGGGTAGCCCACAGCGCCATGGAAACGAGCGCCAACACACTGTTACGCTCAAAAGAAGCGAGTGGCAAGTAAATGACGGTCATCGTTCAGGCCCTTTTTTCTTGGCGCGCATCGTCGATCAAACGCATGATTTGCTGAAGCTGATCGTCGGTCATGTTATCGGCGGAAATATCTAACAGCGCAGCCATGGCGTCGCTGGGCGAATTGCCGAAGAACGTCCCCAGCAGTCGCCGCAAGGCTGTGCGCTGCGAATGCTCGCGCGAGGCCGCAGAACGGTACAAGTACCGCTTTCCATTCTGGCGATACTTGAGCCACCCCTTTTCGACCAACAGCCCCAACATCGTGCGGACGGCGGAATAGCTGGGGGCATCGGCCAAATTCTGGCGCACCTCGGCCACCGATGCTTCGCCCAGGCGTTGCACCGTTTCGATAATTTGCCGTTCGCGTTTGCCCAGTTCCAGCGGCGTTTTGGCAGGCATATCTGGCAATCCTTTATGTGTTAATCAATTGGCATGTGCCAATATATTGGCAGATTATGCCGGTGTCAATCAACGGGCGCCACATTTTTGATTTTTTGCCTAGCGGGCTGTTTCTTGCAAATTGGTTGCGGCACTGCAAAATTGCGCGCAATTGGCCGGGCATTTTTGCTTTGCTAGCAGTGGCTTTTGCGTTGTGGCAAACGGCCTGCGGCGATACAATTCCTGTCCCCATAACATCAGGCAATGAACGGACTTCGCCGGCGGCCTTTCGCACCGCGCCGGCGTGTTTGCCAACAGCTATTTGTCACGGAAGACAACGGCCATGAGCATCAATTCACCCCCGGGCAATGTTCCCCATTCCGGTTTTGCCACTTCGCCCCTGACCACGGGGCCCCGCGGAAAGCCTGGGCTAACCTCTTCCCCGCCCAGCTCCACCACCACCGTGGCGGACGATCAATTACGTTATGCCCGGCAAATTATCGAAATGGAAGCCCGCGCGCTGGAATCTGTTTCGCAGCGATTGGATGGGGCCTTCAACCAGGCGGTGGATTTAATTTATGGTTGCACTGGCAGCGTGATTGTCAGCGGCATTGGGAAAGCCGGATTGATCGGCCAGAAAATTGCTGCCACGCTGGCTTCGACCGGATCGCGTAGTCATTTTTTGCACCCGGCGGAAGCCATGCACGGAGATTTGGGGCGCATTCACCGTGACGACGTGCTGCTCATGCTTTCGCAAAGCGGCGATACCGAGGAAATCGTTCGGTTGTTGCCGTCGATTCGGCACATAGGTGCGCCGCTGGTGGCCATTACCGGCCGTGTGGAAAGCAAATTAGGAAAGGCCGCCAACATTGTCATCGACATTGGGCCGCTGCAAGAAGCATGTTCTTTGGGTTTAGCGCCCAGCACCAGCACCACAGCCATGTTGGCGGTCGGCGATGCCTTGGCATTGGTAGCCAGCCGGATGCGCGGTTTCAGCCGCGACGATTTTGCTCGCTTCCACCCCGGCGGCAGTTTGGGAAAGCAATTAGCCCGCGTCGACGATTACATGCGGCGTTTAACCGATTGCCGTTTATCCGCCTGCACCCGGGTGCTGCGCGAAGTGCTCATTGAAGCTCGTTTGCCCACGAGGCGAACCGGGGCGATTATGATTGTCGATCACGCCGGCCGGTTGCGCGGCATTTTCACCGATAGCGATTTGGCCCGCCTGTTCGAAAGCCGCCGCGAAGGGTTGCTGGATGGGCCGATCCGCAACGTGATGACATCTCACCTCACCAGCGTGCCACAAGGCTCCATGATGAACGACGCCGTAGCCATTATGGCGGAGCGGCGCATCAGCGAATTACCCGTCGTCGATGCCGAGGAAAAACCGGTCGGTTTGCTCGATATTACCGACATTGTGGCGATGTATCCCGAAGGGCTGGCCGTGGTGCTAGCTTCCCAAACGGAAAACTCCGCCAGCAGCGTGCCGCGACCCAAAAATCCGGCACTGTTGAAGCTGTCTGCAAACATGGGACGAACCGGTCTCTAATTTGCACAAGCTATTGTGAAGCTCGGAAAATTGCACTTCTGACAATGAATTTCCGCTAAAAAGCCCGCCATGGATCTTGCCACCCGCTGCCGGCCCATCGAACTGATTCTTTCCGATGTCGACGGCGTCCTGACCGATGGCGGCGTCATTTTCGACAACCAAGGAATCGAAATCAAACGCTTTCACATTCGCGATGGCCTGGGAATTAAATTATGGCAACGGGCCGGCCACCATTTTGGCTTGGTCACCGGCCGGGCCTCGCACATTGTGCAACTTCGAGCCGTGGAATTGGGCGTCGACATTGTGCGGCAGGGCATCGACGACAAACTGCCAATCGTTAAGCAAATTTTGGCGCAACGGCAATTGCGTCCCGACCAGGTTTGCTACGTGGGAGACGATTTGCCCGATCTGCCCGTGCTCCGTCAGGTGGGGTTGGCCGTGGCAGTGGGCGATGGCTGCGAGGAAGTACGAAAAGCGGCGAACTATGTAACGCAGGCGTATGGCGGCCACGGTGCATTGCGCGAAGTGGTTGAACTGATTTTGAAAGCCCAAGATCGCTGGGCTAACCTGTTGCAAAAGTACGGCGCGCTCCACGATGAATCGCATCATTCGAATGACAACTAAAAGACCAAGCTTAAGGCCTCAACCACAAAAGCACCGCGGAGATTTTCGGTCATTGGTCCTTGCTCGCTGGAATTCCAGTGGTGATTCGCACTTTCTGATTCTAACTACCCCGGTTTTTAAACGCCGGTAATTTGCCCGCCTCCATGCTCGCCCGAATGAAACGCACCGTCGCCAGTTTGCTGGTTGTGTTGGGAGTGTTCTGCGTTTATCGGGTAACGGTGGTGCCGCTGGTCGAACCGCAGCAGCAACCAAAGCGCGTGGTTGCCGTTTCGCCCGAGCAACGCGCGGCCAGCCGACAATCGCAAAATCACTTGGGAAGCTATGCGCGATTTTTTCCTCCCGGATCGTGGGAACTCGACAACCCCATCATCATGGATAGCTCCACCGCCAAGTACCTGGTGAAAGAATATAAGTCGGAGCCCAATCATCGAATTATCCTCACCCCCTGCACGGTAATTTATCTGCCCGATGGAGATGCCGAGCAGGCTGACAACCACCACCGGGTCATCATTCTGCAAGCGCATCGGGCGGAACTGCAGTTCGACGATCAGGAAAATCTGGATGCCGGCAGTATCGGCCATCTGTTGGGCGGAATCATGGAAGGGCCCATCACCATCCAAAGCGGGCCCACGTGTCCTGATGGCGGTGACGATTTTTTAGTCACCGCACATGATGCGCAGTTGAAAGACAATTTGATTTTCACTCCCAATGAAGTCAATTTTCGTTTCGGCGCCAGCCACGGTTACGGCCGCAACATGCGAATCGAGCTGCTTCGCGATCAAAAAGCGGGGGACAGTCACGGCACTAACTTTAGCGGCGTGCAGTCGTTTCAATTGCTGACCGATGTGCACATGCACCTCCAACCCGGCTCCAGCGGATTTTTGCCCGGCGATCAAAGCACAGCGGCCAGCCGCACGACAAATCTTTCCGCGCCCACCGCCGGATCTACCAACGGGCAATTGGCGGGGGCGGACAACAATCCGCCGGTCGATATTCAATGCCAGGGCCCCTTTGAATTTGATTTGGTGGAAAACGTCGCCACTTTTCATGATCGAGTGGATGTAGTGCGGCCGCATCCCAATGGTCCTAGCGACCAGCTCAATTGCGAATTGCTGAATTTGTATTTCGGCCCGCGCCAACCACCGCCCGGTGCTGCGGCACACGCCTCACAGGCCCTGGCAAATAATTCGCCCGCAGATTCAGCGACTCATCGAATGCCGCAGTTGGAGCCCAAACGCCTGGTGGCGCGAGGCAACCCGGTTGTCGTGCGGGCTGAATTGATGCAAGGCGAACTCCGCGGCGAGCACTTGGAATATGACATCCTCCAACGCCACCTGTTGATGGATGCCGCTGGAAAAAATGTGCACATCGAATCTCCGCAGCTCAGCGGCGAGGTTTCACAACTAGAAGCCTGGGTGCGCGACGCCGCATCAGCCGACGGCGCTGCTCCGCCGGGAGGCTCCACCGGCAATCAAAGCCGCAATCCGGCGGAGCCGGCGGGTACGTTCACTTCTCCCGGCAATCAAAACACCAATTCACGGCGGCAACACTACGAAATTTACGGCGGTCTGTTGAAAATTTGGTCGGTCAATCACGCTTCGCAAAATGAAGTGGAGCGCGTCACGGTGGAGGGCAATGTTCAATTCGCACAAAGCCCGGCACAAAGCGGCGAAAAGCCGCTCGAAACGAAAGGCGATTATTTGGAAGTATTAAGGGCCAACACGCCCGATGCGGAGGTCAACATTTCCGGCCAGCCGGCGGAAATTATCGCCCAAGGCCTAACCCTGCGCGGCCAAAGCGTCCACTTGAACCGTGGACAAAATCGCCTGTGGATTGACGGGCCCGGCCGCATGATCATTACCAGCACACAACCGCCACAAAATGGCGCGACGGCGGCGGAAAACAATCGCGCCGGCCTGCTGGCTTCCAGTCACGGCGTCACCACGATCGACTGGAAAGAGGGCATGTTGTTTGACGGTCGCACGGCAAAATTCGCCGGAGAAGTCGTTGGGCAGCGCAGCGACAACGAAATTACACAAACGATTCGCGCTCCAGAATTGGAAGCCACCTTGCACGAACGGGTCGATTTTAATGCCGCGAATCCCGGTCAGCAACAACGATCTTCCATCGAATGGCTCACTTGCCGCGGCGGCGCGTGGTTGGAAAATCGCCAAACGCAGCACGGCGCCGTCACCGTGTTGGATCAAATGGAACATCTGGCAAGTTTGCAAGTCAATCAAATCACGGGAGATTTAATTGGCGAAGCGACCGAGGAAGAACCCGGCCAATTGCTCAGTTGGCGGTTGGGTGCGGCCCGGGCATTGATGGGCGGTTTGGGGCGCGGGCCTTCGGCGGCACGCGCCGGCGCCAACGCTGCAGGTAACCTGAGCGCACCGCAGCACAACCCAGGTGGTGCCGCTTCCGGCGCCAATAGCAACGACCCCAATCGGTTGCAAATCAATTATCTCAACGTGCAATTCCATCGCGGAATTTCCGGCAATGTCCTGCGGCGTGAGTTGGTTTTTCAGGAGCAAGTGCGCACCGTCTACGGGCCTGTGCCCGATTGGAATTCGCAGTTGGATCCAGATAGCCCGGCCGGATTGCCACCGGGCAGCTTTCTGCTCACTTGCGATCAGTTGGCAACCAATCAAAGTGCGCCGGTGCAAGGCCGCAGCCTGATGGAAATGCAAGCCACGGGCAACGCCCGCGTCGAAGGCCAGCAGCAGGAAGGCGATACGTTCACCGCAATGGCCCAACAGCTAAACTACTCCGAGGCGAAAGACATGCTGGTGCTGCTTGGCGATGGGCGCAGCGACGCCCAATTGTTCCGGCAGCCGCAACCAGGCGCCCCCCAATCTCACACGGTCGCCCGTTCCATTTATTACTGGCCGTCGACCCGCGAAATGAAACTGGACCTGCGATTTGTGGATTCCACGCAGTTAAGTGCTGATCCGCCGCCGCGCAAAGCGCCTGCCACGACACCATCGGCGGCACAACAGCCTGTTTCGCCCCCGCGAAGATAGCGTGTTTTTTATCGGCAATTCTGTTCCACGCGGCTGTGCATTCAATCTTCGCTGCCATCCAGCCCAGTCTAGCCGTTCGGCATAACTTTTGCAGATTTTCCTGGCCTTGCGATCTAGCTTATCGGAGCCGACACTGTCTTTTAGCTACAGCTTTAACCATTGAGGTGTCTCATGCCGACCGAAACCGCGGAAAAGCTCTCGACCAAAAAATGCACTTCTTGTGACGAAGGCGGGCACAAATACAGCCGCACCGAGGCCGAAGCGCAATTGAAAAATCTTTCCGGTTGGCAATTAACTCACGACGCGGAGCGAATTCGCAAAAACTGGACGGTGAAAGATTTTCTGGCGGGCATCGAATTCTTTCAGGCGGTGGCTCAATTGGCTGAGGCGGAAGATCATCATCCCGATTTGCATCTGGAAGGTTACCGTAACCTGTCGATCGAACTGTGGACGCACGCTGTCGGCGGTCTGTCGGAAAACG
The DNA here is from genome assembly GCA_035656635.1 of Pirellulales bacterium. NCBI lineage: Bacteria > Pseudomonadati > Planctomycetota > Planctomycetia > Pirellulales > Pirellulales bacterium. The sequence goes on along the minus strand of DASRSD010000137.1, from coordinate 47,046 downwards.
ATTTCATTCTGGCCGCCAAAATCGACCGCTTGCCGATCAAACTCAAAAAAAGCACCTAACGACCGACAAATGCGTTCGCGCCTGTCGGCATTTTTCCTCTTTGTCTGTAGCGCTGAAAAACGATGACTCGCGTCTTGGTCACTGGCGCCAATGGATTTATCGGCGGGCAATTGGTCTCTGCCCTGCTCTCTCGGGGCGATGACGTGCGCTGCCTGATTCATAATTCGTCCACTGCCGAATCGCTGCAGAAGCTGGGCGCCAAGGTGACCGTGGGAGATGTCACTGTTGCCGAAACGCTGCCAGCGGCCATTGACGGCGTAGAGATAGTTTACCATTTGGCCGGCCTCACGAAGGCTTTTGGCTTGGAGGCGTTTTGCCGTGTGAATCAAGCGGGAGTCCGCAACCTCATCGAAGGATGCCTCCGCCGGACCACGCCTCCTGTGCTGGTGCTGGTATCTTCACTGGCCGCCGCGGGGCCGATGAGCACCGGAAACCAATTGCGCACCGAGCGCGATTTGCCGCAGCCGATTTCGCACTATGGCCTGAGTAAGCGCGCCGGCGAACTGGTCGCCGAAAGCCACGCGGCAAATTTGCCCATTACGATCGTGCGGCCGCCTATTGTGTTGGGGCCTGGCGACCACATCGGCGTGGCCATGTTTCGCGGAATTCGCCGCATGCGATCGTTTGTGATGTTGGGCTTGGGACGGCGCTTTTCAGTCGTGCACGTGGCTGATCTAGCCACCGGCTTGATGGCTGCCGCCGCGCGCGGAGAACGACTGCCGGCGCAAACCCACTTAGATGGAAGCAGCGGCCGCGGATATTATTTCATCGCCGACGACCAACATCCGACGATTGCAGAATTAGCCCGCATCATTGCCCGGAGCATTAACTGCCCCCGAGCTTGGGCAATTCCATTGCCGCTGGCCACGACGTGGCCGCTGGGCGCCGTCGGCGAATTGATCGGCCACATCACTCGGCGGCCACGCTATTTGAACTGGGATCGGGCCCGCGAAATAACGGGCGACCACTGGACATGCTCGCCGGAAAAAGCTCGCCGCGAATTGGGCTTTGCGCCCGCCGCTTCACTCACGGAAAGAATTCAGCAAACAACCCGGTGGTACCGGAAGCACGGCTGGCTGTAACGACCGCCACAATTTCAAGTCGATTCCGCTTCCGACGAACGGGAGGGCAGGCCGTCGGGCAAGTGATCGACAAAGCTAGCCAACGCCTGGCTCTTGGAGGGCTGCTGAAGCTTGCGCACTGCTTTGGCTTCGATTTGCCTCACGCGTTCGCGGGTGACGGAGAAAATTTGCCCCACTTCTTCCAGCGTGTAAGCGTAGCCATCGACCAGGCCGTACCGCAGTCGCAAGATTTCGCGTTCCCGGTGGCTCAATTCATTGAGCACTTGCTTGATGCGATCTTTAAGCGACTGCTGATTGACATCGTACAGCGGGTCATCTTCCCGATGGTCCTCAATAAACTCGCCGAAAAAGCTGTCGTCGTGGTCGCCCATGGGCTGATCGAGCGACAGGGGTTGCCGCGTAATTTTCATGATGCAGCGTGTATCTTCCAGCGACAGCCCGGCGGCATCGGCCGCTTCCTCCACACTGGGTTCCCGGCCGGTGCGCTGCACAATTTCGCGGGTCACCGTCCGAATTTTCCCCATCGTGTCGATCATGTGCACCGGCAAGCGAATCGTCCGGCTTTGATCGGCAATCGCCCGGGTAATGGCCTGGCGAATCCACCACGTGGCGTACGTGGAGAACTTATATCCGCGGGCATGCTCGAATTTATCGACTGCTCGCATTAGCCCGGTATTGCCTTCTTGAATTAAATCGAGAAAGCTCAAGCCACGATTGCGATATTTTTTGGCGATTGACACGACCAGCCGCAAGTTGCCGGCCGAAAGCACGCGCTTGGCCTGGTCATACCGACCTTGCAATTTCAGCGTGCGAGTTCGGCGGCGGCGTAGCGAAGAAGGACTTTCTAAGGTGATTCGCATTAAATAACGCAGCTCTCTGCGCAGCTCATCGGGCGAACCGAATTGGCCGTCCGGATCGGCTGCCAATTGATCGCGGATAATCACCATACGCCGAGAAATTTCGCCCAGCTTGTCTAAAAGCGGCTGCAAGCGGCCCGTTCGCAAGTTAAGCTCCTCGATCAAGCGCACCGCCTTGTGGCGGCGGACGACCAGCCGATGCCACGCCGCCTGGCGTTTGGTTTTTGCGGTGCTGCGGCTGATGGCCACGCGGAAATCGGCGCGGTTGCGGCGCAGCAAATCCATCAAGGTTTTCAAATTGGGGGTCAGCCGGGCCATAATTTTCTTTTTGCCGGCAGTGTTCGTCACCGAGACTTCAATGGTGCGATCCAACCGCAATTGGCCGTCGCGCACTTTTTCCAGCAAGGCTACGGACCCTTGCAGCAAATAATCGCTGGCCAGCATGCTGTGGCGAAATTTGCGGCGCGTGCTTTCAATGCGCTTGGCGGAATCGATTTCCTGTTCGCGCGATAACAGCGGAATTTCTCCCATCTGCATGAGATACATCCGCACCGGATCATCGATTTGGCTTTCGGAGCCGCTATCGTGACTGGATGATTCATCGACAGCTTGCTCTTGCTCTTCCGCTTCCACGAAATCTTCGTCGAAAGCTGGGCCGTCTTCGTAGGCAGAGCCCACGCGGTCGACCGATTCACCATTCAGCGTGCCGCGAGGCGAGCCATTTTTACCGCCGGCGGGTGCGCGGCTGCTGGAAAATCGGCCTCGCCCACGCGTAGGGGTGGGTGCTCTCAAAGAAGGTTTGCCGGCGGCGGTTTTTCGTGATTTAGCCAAGAGCTGCTCCTGATTCAGTGGCGGCGATTCCGCCGAACTTGGACTCGCAGAGTGGTTCGTTTCGGCGGTGTCTTCCACTGAAAGCACGCCGAATGCCGCAACCGCTTTGGGTCCCGCCACAGATGGCTCAACTCCCGTCAAAGAAAAGGCTTGCGACGAAAAACCACTCCCCCCCAACCGTGCCAATGCCATTGCCGTTGTTGCTTTCTCGCCGCAAGATTCGGCCCCCGCGTTGTCCTGCGGCAACAGGGAGGAAACATTCCCCACTCCCCCTAGATTCGTTACGTTAGTCACTACCGGCTTGGTTCGGTGTCGCGGAGTGCTTTTTCGATGGAATTTAGGGGGGGATTTATTTTCCGCGCTCGCTTTGGCAGGCGATGCGCGTAATTCGAAATTGGGCGAGAAGCGGACTTCGCCCGTAGGGCCCGAATGTTCCGGATTGGGTTCTCGGCGCACTTGGCTGCCGTTGGGCGAGGTCGGATGAAACGATGGACCCGTAAGAATTTGCCGCGGATTCGAGGAGTTGTCGCTGATTGCTCTCTCAGAATTTTCTGCGGACTTAGGCGAGGCGCCCGATAATGGATGGTTCATGGGATTGCCCCCTCTCGAAATAGCTGTGGTTTTTAACCTGCCGCGTGCGTCAGAGAAGAACAAACATGCCGAAAAGGAAATGCTGAAAAAATATCGGGGGCGGCCCGGCTGGCACCGCGGCCGCCCCCTGGAAAGCCAGGACGCGAAGGTTGTAATCAAGAGCTGCAGTCACTGAGCTGCGAAACCTTCCACGCCCGGGTCAAGCCTCTTCCTCATGTTCCCCCGCGTACTGTTCCCGGTTTCCTATATTTTTTTTCGCAGTCAAATCCTCCGTAAAATCAGTGCTATCTGCGGCTGGTCAACCATTCACAAGCCTGGCAATTGATCTACGGCCTTGGCTCGGTTTTTTGCGGTGTTTTTTGCTGTAGGCTCTTTTCCCTCGTGCTGTAAAACGTTCGGAAGCAATTGAATTAACTCACTGGGCATGTAGCTCTTTAGCAACGTCTATACCAAAGTGGCACGACGAAATTTCGTGTTCGCTATAACTCATGCTTGTTTATGGAGATCGGGAATTTATTGCCTCCGACAGCCAAAAGAAGCCGGAATGGAAAGTCTGCCCAGCTTAAAGCCAACGTCTCGAAATGAGAGAATACGGCTATGTTTTTGAGACATTTCGTCGCCGATTCCATTTTCGCTTTTGCCGATCCGCGCATTCGGTACAAGCGATTCAAAGCGAATGCCAATTAGAAAAAATATAGAATGGATTTAGATCCGCGCGAAAAAACCGTTGACAATTGGGGGCGATTTTTGATAACAAGATTTCAGTGCTTGAGCGCTGGTCCGAATTCGCCCGTTTTCAATCGTTTTTTCGTCACTTGCACATAGGAGGGCCTGTCATGTTGAATCCACCGGGCCGACTGGCATGAGGAATTGTTGCGTGGGCAATTTCTCAGCAGTTTTCAGCGAATTTTCCAATGAACTTTTTTCTTCGCCGTATAGATACGGCAGCCCGCCGGCAGATTTGCCTCGGCGGGTTTTTTTATGCGCCGCCGGGCCTCCACGTTATTAGCGGCTCATCCTCCGCAAGCACATGGCATCGATCGCTTTGAATGCAGGTCGTCGCCTAATTTGAAGAAATGGAGCGGCGTCTGTCCCTAGACGCCGGCGGTTTTCTCGAACAAAAACGGCTGAGGATAGTCGTCGCTACATCGCTGAGCGGCCAAATTAGGCGACGACCTGAATGCGGCGCTGTTGGTTCTTTTGGGAACCGGGTTCTATAATATCGGGCATGAGCCTTCCCACCGCGATTGAACCGCCGGCTCGGTCAATATCGCCGCAGTTTTCTTTGCGGACGATGTTTTGGGCGGTAAGCATCTTGGCGATTTTATTTGCCATTTGCGGGGCGATTGGCCCGTTGGCTTCCTGCGGACTGTCGGTCGTGCTCGTGCTGGTTGGACTGCACGTGGCGGGAAATGCGCTGGGCACTTCGTTGCGTGATGAGGCTTCGCAGTTGTCAGCCGCCAATGAAACGACAATGCAAGGAGAACCGTTTTCCGTGCCGGTACCGGTGCGTTTGGACGGTTCGCACTCGGTCTCTCGCCTTTCGCAGCGAACTCCCTTGGGCTGGGTGATTTTGGCCTCCACCTTTACGGGCACCGTAATTGGCAGCTGGCTTGGACAGTGGATTTTGGTCAATTCCACCACGGTGCCGTTGCGGGGCATTCTATTGGGCGCCGTTTCGTCGGGCGTGCTGGGCGCGTTCGGCGGCCTGTTGTTCGGCAGCTTTCTTAATACCTGGCTGGGCGCCTGGCGGCAGGCCTGTGCCGAATCGGACCGCTGCGATAAACAGCATGCCCTACAACCTAGCGATTCCGCTTGACATTCGCGGCAAATAATCGCACAAAAGGCGCGAACCAGCCTGGCTCACGTTTTGTCAGAGCCCGTTTCGGGTATTGCCCAAGGCAGGAGTTCTTGATGAAGCATTCGCGTTTACTGCTATTTCTCCGCGGCGGTTTACTTCCTGCCTTGCTGAGCAGTGTTTACTTGCTGCACTGCAACGTGCATTCCGTCCAAGCCGGCGATGCGCTGGACGAAATTCATCGCCGCGGCACGCTAATTTGGGGCGCCGATCAAGAAGGAGGCGGGCCGTACATTTTCCCCGATCCCAAAAATCCCGAACATTTGATCGGCTTTGAAGTCGAACTGGCCGACATGCTGGCCCAAGAGTTGGGCGTGAAAGCCAAGTTCTACCAGGGTCAATGGGAAGAGTTGCCGCAAATGCTCGACAACCAAATCGACTTGGCCCTCAACGGCTTTGAGCGGACGCCCGCTCGGTTGGCCAATTATCTCTGCACGCGGCCGTACTATGCTTTCGGCCTGCAATTGATGGCCAAGGGGGATGGGCCGCTGAAATCTTGGAACCAACTGAAAACCGCCAAGCCCGACGGCGGCGCCTGGAAAATTGGCGTGCTGGGGGGATCGGAAGCCGACGAATATTTGACCAAGCTGCACGACCATGACAGTTACCAGATCGAGGTCATTTCTTACTCCGGCAATACTGAACCCATGGAGCACGTGCAAACCGGGGTCCTCGACGCCACCGTGGCCGACGATTGCGTCGCCAATTTTTATATCGACCGCTTTCCGCAACTGAATTTGATTGAGTGGCCGGCCCAAGGCGGATACTACGTGGGCCTGGTTGGCCGGAACGATCCGAAACTGCTGGCCGCGCTGAACGAAGCGCTGAGAAAAATTATCGCTGATGGTCGCCTGAAAGCATTGTACGACCGCTGGGATTTGGACGGCCGCTATCAAATGCTCATGCTGCGCGGTGCAGGCGAAGGACAGCCGGCCGAAGCGGTTTCCTTCTGGCAGGTTCTTGTGCTCAACTTGCCTATGCTACTGGAAGCGGCGGGCATGACGGTTCTTCTTTCGGTCGTGTCGTTTCCGCTGGCGATTGCCATTGGCATTGGTGTGGCCATTGGCCGATTGTACGGCCCGAAGATTATCGCCACACTTTTGGGTTTGTACGTAGAAGTGTTGCGCGGCACGCCGCTGATGCTGCAACTGTTCGTGATTTTCTTTTTGTTTCCCAAAATCGGCTTGGCGCTGCCGGCGCTGGTGGCGGGCATTGCCGGATTGGCGATCAATTATTCCGCGTACGAATCGGAAATTTACCGCGCCGGGCTGCAAGCCATTCCACGCGGCCAAATGGAAGCCGCGCTGGCCCTGGGGTTAACGCCGGGGCAAGCAATTCACCGCATTATTTTGCCGCAGGCTTTTCGCATTGTCATTCCGCCGGTGACGAACGATTTTATCGCCCTGTTCAAAGATACTTCGGTCTGCTCGGTCATCACCATTGTTGAGTTGACCAAGCGTTATTCGATTCTGGCACAAAGCACCGGCGCCATTGTGCAACTGGCCGCCATCACCGCCGTGCTGTACATGCTGATGAGCTTCCCGCTTTCCGTCTTCTCCCGCTGGAGCGAACGCCGCCTGTCCGGCGACATACCGTCCTCTTGATGATACCTGAAAAATTTATAAGGAATCCAAGAAACCAGGAATGAAAACAATGTCGCTTGAGCACAAGAAATTGACCGAACAAATTATCGGTGGTGCAATCGAAGTCCATCGGCGGCTTGGACCTGGCTATTTGGAATCGATTTATGAAGCGGCGTTGGTTATTGAGCTACAAAAACGAAATTTATTTGTGGAAAAGCAAGTCGATGTGGTCATTGAATACGACGGTCACGAAGTTGGTAGACATCGACTTGATTTATTCATCGAGCGAACCATCGTGGTCGAACTCAAAACAATCAAAGATTTTGAAGACATTCACTTTGCGATCGTGAAATCTTATTTGCGTGCTGTCAATCGGGAGCATGGATTGCTTTTGAATTTTGCCAAGCCCACACTGGAAATTAAGCGAGTTATTTCAAAATAAGCTCAAAACAATCGTCTGTCGTTCCTGGTTTCCTGGTTTCCTTATAAACCTACTGCTGCCCATGATTGAAACGGTTGATTTGCATAAATCGCACGGCCCGCTGCAAGTGCTACGGGGCGTGTCGTTAACCGTGGCCGAGGGAGAAGTGGCGGCCATCATCGGCCCCTCCGGCGGCGGTAAAAGCACGTTTTTACGCTGTTTGAACGGGCTGGAGAATTTTCAGGCTGGAGAAGTGCGCATTGGCGGCATCGCCCTCATGTCCGGATTGCCCAGCCGCCAAGCTCAGCAAACGTTGCGGGCCGTGCGATTGCAATTGGGAATGGTGTTCCAGCAATTCAATTTGTTCCCGCATTTAACCGTGCTGGAAAACGTGATTGAAGCGCCGATTCGCGTGTTAAAAATGCCCCGCCAGGAAGCCGTCGATCGCGCAAAATTGCTCTTGGATCGCGTCGGCCTGGCGGAAAAAATCGACGTGCGTCCCGACAAGCTTTCCGGCGGCCAGCAGCAGCGCGTGGCCATTGCCCGAGCGCTGGCCATGCAGCCCAAGGCGATGCTGTTCGACGAGCCGACCAGCGCGCTCGACCCGCGGATGACCGCCGAGGTGCTGGCCGTGATGGCCGATTTAGCCTCCAGCGGCCAAACCATGATTGTCGTCACGCATGCCATGAATTTTGCCCGCCGGGCCGCCAAAACCGTGCATGTGTTTCACGAGGGGGTGGTCGCCGAAAGCGGCCCGCCCGCACAAATTTTTGATGCGCCCCAAAATCCCGTCACCCGGGAGTTTCTGCGCGAATGCAACGCATAAGGCTGTCGATTTAAGCCTCACCGCCATTTCACTTCCAGCGGCAACGATTCAACTCCGCGCAAAACAATCCCGCGGTTCCAAGTCAACTTCTCTCGAGCAGTGGCCAGCCGGATATCGGTGGTTTGCTCCAGCAGAATCGTGAAAGCAATTTGTGCTTCTAAACGCGCCAAGGGCGCGCCAAGGCAGAAATGCGGCCCCAGGCCAAACGAAAGGTGCTTGTTCGGCTCCCGGGCAATGTCCAATTGATCGGGGTTCGAAAAGTGCTGCTCGTCCCGATTGGCCGAGGCAATGGCCGCCAACACTAACGATCCGCGCGGAATGGTTACGCCAGCAATAGTCACGTCTTCCTTCGTGTAACGTTCCGTTCCCGTTTCAACAGGGCTGGTAAATCGCAAGAGTTCCTCGACGGCCGTTTTGATCAAGCTTGGCTCCTGCCGCAATCGCTGCATTTGGTCGGGATGGTCGAGCAGGGCAAGCATGCCGCTGGCGATCAAGTTCACCGTGGTTTCATGCCCGGCAACCAGCAGCAAAAACATCATGGCCACCAGTTCATCTTCGCTGAGCTTGTCGCCGGCTTCTTCGGCCTCGAGCAAGGCGTTCAACAAGTCGTTCTGTGGCGCGGCCCGTTTTGCTTTGACCAGCTGGTGCAGGTAGCGGTTGAATCGCCAAATCACCGGCACGCTCCGCAAGATGCGGAATTTTTGCCCACCGCTGGCGATCATCTTAGTTGTCCAGCGATGAAATTTATGCCGGTCGTTGGCGGGAACCCCGAGCATCTCCGCAATGATGGTCGCGGGAATGGGAAGCGCAAACTGGCTGACCAAATCGATCGTTTTCCGCTGCTTGGCGGCCGCGAGTAATTCGGTCGCCAATTCGGCAATGCGCGGACGCAGCCGTTCCACCAAGCTGGGCTTAAAGGCCTGCTGCACTAAGGCCCGCAACCGCGTATGGTTGGGCGGATCCGAATGCAGCATGTGATGCATCAGCGGCAGCAAGAATTTTGGAACCCACGGTGGTTTGAGATTGGGATTATTTTCAAACAGGGTGCGAAATTCTTTCGAAAAGCGATCGTCTTTCAGCACCATGGCCACGTCGTCATACCGGGCGATAATCCACACCGGCATTTTGTCGGGCAACACCGTGCGATACACCGGTGCTTCTCGCCGCAGCCGGGCGTAGAACTCGACCGCCTGCGCTTTGAATTCGCGGCTGGTGATGTCCACCGGCTGCTGCGCGGTGACAGGCATTTTAACTTCGGCAGGCGCCACTGATTCCATATTGTGCTTCCCATTGGCTTGGTCTGAACAGATCGTATGCCACGTTGCCGGACTGCTTCAAGTGCAATCGTGTGCGCGTTGAAAATGCCGTGGCTTTGACAAATCCGCCGGGCAACGTAGTTTTCTAAGAGCGTCTAACAAAATGACCTAGGGCATATTGTTTGGGTGAATTACAGTAGTAGCAGCACAAGGAGGTGCTGTCATGGCGAAACCAATTTTGGATGATGCACTGTAGAGGTCACCGTGGACGCGGGAGAAAAACTAAAACCCGCAGCGATTAGCCACAGATGAACACAGATAAACAACGGATAAAAAAAGAACAGGCAACGAATTAGTCTCTTGCTGTTCAACGAGTTGGCTCAAAAACTCCTTATCCGATACATCCGTGTTTATCTGTGGCTCTTTATTTCCATTTCTTTTTTTTCTGCGTTCCTCCGTGTCCTCTGCGGTTAATAAATTCTGGCATCACTGTTTAATCAGTTTATTGAACTCGGCTTCGCTGAGAATCGGCACGCCGAGTTTTTTCGCTTTATCGAGTTTGCTACCGGCTTCCTCGCCGGCCACTAAATAATCGGTCTTTTTCGAAACGCTGGAAGCGGCGCGGCCGCCGAGTTGTTCAATCAACCCCTCGATTTCCTCGCGGCTATATTTTTCCAACGTGCCGGTAACCACCAGCGTTTTTCCCGCCAACGGTCCGGTGGCGGCCGATTTTTTCGGGGCTGTCATGTTCACGCCCTGTTCGGCCAGGTCGTCAATGGCGGCGCGGCCGAATGGGTTATGCAGAAACTCGTACACGCTGTGGGCAATCGTCGGGCCAATTTCGTTGACTTCCGATAGTTCTTCCTCGCTGGCGGCAGACAATTCTTTCATTGAACCGAAATGCTCGGCCAATAGCGTTGCCACCCGATTGCCGACGTGACGAATCGATAGCGCATTCAGCAGGCGGGCCAATCCGCGCGATTTGCTGGCCTCGATTTGTTCCAAAAAATTGTTGGCCGATTTTTCTCCCATCCGTTCCAGGCTGCACAGTTGCGCGAGCGTGAGCCGGTACAGATCGGCGTAGCTAGCCACCAGCTTATCGTGCACCAATTGCTCCACGAGTTTGTCGCCCAGGCCTTCGATATCCATGGCGTTGCGGCTGGCGTAATAGCGCAGCCGTTCGCGCATTTGTGCCGGACACTGTAAATTCGGGCAGCGGATGTAAACGCCCTTTTCGTCTTTCACCAATTTGGTATGACATTCGGGACATTTGGTCGGAAAATGAAACGGCTCCAGTTCTGTTTCACGTTTGTGTTTTTCAGTGCGGACGATGTGCGGGATGACTTTGCCGGCTTTTTCCACGATCACAATATCGCCAACGCGGCAATCTTTACGTTCGATTTCATCCGCGTTGTGCAGGCTGGCGCGGCGAATGACGCTGCCGGCCAGTTCGATGGGCTCCAGTTCGGCAAACGGCGTTACCGCCCCCGATTTACCGACGCTTACTTTGATGTCCAACAGCCGCGTCGGGCCTTCAAATTTTTCAAACTTGTAGGCGATCATCCAGCGTGGACTTTTGGAAGTGGTGCCCAATCCCTGGCGTTGATCGAAGCGGTTGACCTTGAGCACCAGGCCGTCGACTTCAAAATCGAGCTCGTGCAATTTTTCAATGAGCTGTTCGCAATGCTCCAGCGCCGCCTCGAACGTCGCAAAGCTTTCCACCAGGGGCGTGGCCGGCAATCCGTAGCTGCGCATTTCGTCGAGAAACTGCATGTGCGTTTGGGCTTTTAGACCCTCGACGTATCCCACGCTGTGGCAGAAAAATCGCAGCCGACGCTGGGCACAAATGCGTGGATCCAGCAAGCGAATGCTGCCTGCGGCACAATTGCGGGTATTGGCGTAAGGCGGTTCGCCGCGATTGGCTTGCTGCTCGTTCAGGCGGACCAAATCTTCGTTGGTCATGTACACTTCGCCGCGCACCTCCAGCACCGGCGGAATGTGTTTGCCGTGCAGCCGTTGGGGCACGCCGCGCACGGTTTTGATGTTGTGCGTGACATCGTCGCCCACTTGACCGTTGCCGCGCGTGGCGCCCAACACCAACTGCCCGTGCTCGTACAGCAAGGCGACTGCCACGCCGTCGATCTTCAACTCCACGACCCATTCGACTTTTTCGCCGGCCAGCAGCTTGGCGATGCGTGTTTCATACTGCCGCAGCTCTTCCACGCTGTACGAATTGTCGATCGACAGCATGGGCAGCCGATGCTGTACGTGCTTCAGGCCAGATACAGGCTGCTCTCCCACACGCTGAGTGGGGCTGTCGGGCGTGATGAGTGTCGGATGCTCCGCTTCCAGTTTTTTCAGCCGTTCTAGAAGCTTGTCGTACTCCTGATCGCTGATTTCCGGAGCGGCGTCGATGTAATACTTGCGGTCGTGAGCGCGAATTTCCTCGCGGAGATGCTCAATTTCCCGAGAGACGTTCGACATGGCGGTCAATGAAAAAACGCGTCCGGACGGCAGAAATTTAACAACGTCGATACTTCTATTTTACTTTGCGTGGAGGCATCGTCCTTATTTCCGCACGGCCCAGAGCATTCCGTATTTCATAAACGTGTATTCGAACCACGATTTATGCACTTCCACGCGGAAGCCGTTCCGGTTGAGCAGCTCGATCAATTCACTGCGGTGCTGGTCTGGCGCGTATTCGTGGAACTCCATGGCAATTTTATCGATGCGGGCAAAGGTGTCGTCGTCCAGCTCGCGGAAAATTTCATACTCGCCCCCTTCGCAATCGCACTTCAAATAATTGACGCGGCTCACGCCATTTTCGTCCAAAATCTTCCGCAGCGATTTAACCGGCGCCCGCTCCGTCACCGGTGCCGATTGATATTTGCGGTACAAGAGCCAAATGAAAAACTTGGTCCACATTTTGGGCTGCCAGCCGGCGTGATGGTTCACAATGTTGAAGCCCGGGTAAGTGACAATTTCAAACGTGCCGCCATCGTTGCCGGCCGCCGCCTGCACCGGCGCCACGTTGGTAATGCCGTTGCGTGCCAGGTTCAGGCGCAGCACGTCGATGGCGCTAGTGGGCTCAATGGCAATGACCTTTCCCTGCGGTGCTTGCCTGGCAGCCCACAGCACAAACACGCCCATGTTCGCGCCAATATCGACAATGGTATCGGTCGGCTGAATTTGGAAACCGGGATAATCGTAGCGCCGTTTTTTGAAAATTTCGTTGACCACGTAGCCGGCCGCGGCCCGTTGCTGCGGCGTGGCCAGCCAAAGCGACAGACCGTCGGCCAGGTCGATTTTGCTTTGCGGATCCATCGTGGCGGTGGGCATGACAAGAGTTCAATTCTGTAGATGCGAGAATTGCCAGCGCTAAGAATTGCTATTCGATATTATCTCGCTCCCGGTCCATGGGTGTAGGGGGAATTTCTCGGCTGTGGCGGTTTTGTCCGGACTTGACCGACCTTTCGACTACTGCCATAGTGCAACGTTTCCCGGCGATTGCAGATTGCTTACTCTTTGGCTTTAAGCAGTATCCTATGGCGGATGCCACGATTGAAGTGCAGCCCACGCGAAGTTGGCGCGACCGCCGCGCGTTCATGAAATTCGCCTGGGATCACTACCGCAACGATCCCATGTGGATTCCGCCGCTGCGGGGCGAGTTCAAGCGGCTGGTGGGTTGGAAATATCATCCGTTTCAAGAAATCGGCGAAGTGCAAACGTTTATCGCTCGCCGCAACGGGCAAGTGGTCGGGCGGATTGCCGGCATTGTTAATCACGAGCATAACCGGCACCACCACGAGCGGCGCGGCTTCTGGGGCTTCTTCGATTGCATTGACGACAAGGCGGTGGCCCACGCACTATTCGATGCAGTCCGTTCCTGGCTGGCGGAGCGAAATTTGCACGCCCTGCGCGGCCCGGTCAATCCTTCGTTCAATTACGAAATTGGTTTGCTCATCGAAGGCTTTGACGATCCGCCCACGTTCATGATGACGTACAACCCGCCGTACTATGCGGCCTTGATCGAGTCATACGGTTTCGCCAAAGCGCACGATTTATTTGCCTACATCGGCTACAAGAAAGATCTCGACCATCAGGTGCCCCGCGTCGCCACGCTGGTGAATCGTGTTACCGAAACGTTCAACGTGAAAACGCGCCCCATGGATCGCGGCCGCTTCCAGGAAGATCTGGAAACGTTTCTGCACGTCTACAACGCCTCGTTCCTGCACATTTGGGGCTTTGTGCCCATCACCCGGGCCGAAATCCAATGGACGGCCCGCGATCTGAAACATCTCATCATTCCGGAGCTGACGTGCGTGGCCGAAGTGGAGGGCAAAGCCATTGGCGCCGTGTTCGGCCTGCCCGATTACAATCCTCGCATTAAAGCCATCGATGGCCGGCTGTTTCCGTTCGGCTTTCTCAAGTTACTCAGTAAAAAACGGAATTTAAAGCGGGTGCGCCTCATCAGCACCAACGTAATTCCCGAATATCAAAAATGGGGCATTGGCGTGGTGCTGCTAATTAGTTTGGTCCCCAAGGGGCTGGCAATTGGCATGGAAGAAGCCGAATTTTCCTGGGTTTCCGAAGCCAACACCCTGGCCGTAGCTAGCTTGGAAAAAGGGGGTGCCCGGCTGTATAAAAAATATCGGCTCTACGATTTGGCCGCCACCGAACACCTGGCCAAAATCAATGACCAATGACGAATGACTACTGTCGAATGCAGCTTGAATGACGAAGTTTCAAACCTAGCGCACTCTTTAAGTTCTCGGATAGAATTTCGTCATTTGGCATTCGTCATTCTTTCGACATTCGAAATTAGTCATCTTCTCCTCTGCCATGAGCCAAGCCGACCAACACCGCGATGTCGTCATCACCGGCCTGGGCGTGGTCAGCCCTATCGGCATTGGCCCGAAGGCGTTTTGGTCGTCGCTGCAAGCCGGCCGTAGCGGAGTGCGGCCCATTACGCAGTTCGACACCAGCGCGCTGCCCGTCCAGTTTGGCGCCGAGGTCGTCGATTTCGATCCCAAAGCCTACGTTCGCCCGCGAAAAAGCTTGAAATTGATGTCGCGCGAAATTCAATTCGGCTTTGCCGCCGCCGATATGGCCGTTACCAGTGCCGGCCTCACTTCGCCATTCGCCGAGCCGGACCGCTGCGGCGTGGTGTTTGCCGCCGACATGATTTATTGCGAACTGGCCGAACTGGAAAACGCTTACCGTCGCTGCCTGGCGCAAGGCGAATTCGATTTTGCCGACTGGGCCCCGGCGGCCATGACCGATGTTTATCCGCTCTTCTTGCTCCGCAATTTGCCCAACATGATTGCCTGCCACGTGGCCATCGTCCACGATGCCCGCGGGCCGTGCAACACCATTGGCCACAGCGATGTCGGCAGCCTGGCGGCCCTGGCCGAAGCGGTGCGGGCCATCGAGCGCGATTCCGCCGATGTGATGCTTGCCGGCGGCGTGGGGTGCCGCATCCATCCTACCGCGATGGCTTATCGAGGCGACGGAGATCTATCGCATCGCAGCGATGATCCCGCTTCCGCGAGCCGCCCATTCGATGCCCAGCGCGATGGCCTGGTCAACGGCGAGGGAGCGGCCGCGTTTGTCTTGGAAAGCAGGCAGCACGCCCAGCGCCGCGGCGCGCCCATTTTGGCGCAAGTGTTAAGTTATGCCAGCGCTCATGAGCCACTGCGCGGCAACCAGGCAGTCTACGCCGAGCCGCTAACCGGGTCAGCGATTCGGCAGGTCATTGCCGAAGCGCTCCGCCGCGCCCATTTGCAGCCGGGCGAAATCGGCCACGTGAACGCCCATGGCCTCAGCACTATGGAAGATGACCGCTGCGAAGCCCAAGCCATTCACGCGCTGTTGGGCGATGTGCCCGTGACGGCTCCCAAAAGTTTCTTCGGCCATCTGGGCTCCGGCGGCGGCGCGCTGGAACTGGCCGCTTCCGTTGTCGGGCTGCAGGCGGGCGAAATTCCCATCACGCTCAATTACCAACATCCTGATCCCGCTTGCCCGGTAAATGTAATTCACGGCTCAGCGCTACGCACCAATCGCGGAACCGCTTCCCTGCATGTGTTCTCCGGAGAATCTTCCCTCGGTGCCGCTTCCAATACGGTGCTCAAACTCAGCACTTCACGCCTGGGCCACGCCGCCGCGATGATCATTGCGGCAGGCTGAGAATCCAAAGACTGAAAATCCAAGGGCCCTGTTTAGTGCAGGTCTTACATAGAGATAGCGTTTCCAACATAGCCGGAAGGCCACGCCTTCCGGACCCGGATGCTGTGAACATCCTGCTAGCACCGCTACGGGAATAGCACTTCTACTTGGTTAGCGCCGCCGCCGGCCACGCAACCGCCAAGCTTTTCATTTCTTCACATACCCGTGCTGCTTCAGCCACTGCCAGGCGTCGGAGGCCGATTGATCCAGGCTGCGGGTGTGGTAGCCCAATTCGGCGGCGGCTTTCGCGCTGGAATAATTCTTGGGGAGCAGCGACATGGCCGTGGCGGCGGAATTCACGTCGCTTTCGTGCCCGGTAATCCAAGTCAGTAAATCGCCCGCACGCCCAATCAGCTTGATGGTTGGTTGAATGGCGGTGCGAATCGGCGGCCGCGAGCCGGTAGTGGGAGCCAAGATTTTCAGCGCTTTGCGATAGGTCAGCGTTTGGCCGGCTAAAATGTAGCGCTGCCCGGTCCGTCCCCGCTCCAGCGCCGCCAAAATTCCGGCCGCCACGTCGCGCACGTCGCAGTACGAATTAGTGCCCGGCGGCGCAAGCATCGCCCAGCCGCTGGAAATTTTGAGCAGCATGCGTCCCGAAGAGGGCTTCCAATCCCAAGGGCCCAGCATGAAGCCGGGATTCACAATCACTCCGTTCAAGCCCCGGGCCACACACTCCAGCACTACTTGCTCCGCCTCGCGCTTGGTAATGACGTACGGGCAAGGGACTTCGCCATCGACAGGCGTGTTTTCATCGACCGGGTTGTCCAGCGAGCGCACGGCCAGGGCATCAATGCTGGAAACGTGAACGAGGCGCGCCCCCTGCTGCAAAGCCGCCTCGGCCACGTGACGTGTTCCCTCGACGTTAATGGCCCGTTGCTCGGCCAGGCCCGTCCAGCCAATGTGCACCATGCCGGCACAGTGAATGACTTTCTCCGCGCCTGCCATGGCCCGCTGGATCGAAGCGGCATCGCACACGTCGCCCGGCACTTTTTCCACCGCCAAGCCGTCAAACGGCTGCGAACTGCTCCCTGCGCGCACCAGTACGCGCACCGCTTGGCCCCGTGCCAGCAATAACCGCACCACGTTGTTTCCTAAAAAACCGCTGCCGCCGGTAACAAACGTCGTCATCTTGGTTATCGTGTGGTAAATTGCCGCGAGCGGTATTTCTTTGATCCACGCCCAGCTTGCGTTTGTTTATCGCGCCGCGGCAAAAGCGGCAATCCCACACCAACTTGGTTGCCCCCCTGGAAAAAACTTAATCTCCGCGGGCCGTCTGCCGATAGACCTTGCCATACATCGAACCTTGAGGTATAAGCCCGCCATGCCAAAACACACCGCGAAAAACACCAACCCTGATTTTCTCAATGGCGTGCCGGAGTTGCTGCTATTGCAACTGCTGGCACGCCGACCGATGCACGGTTACGAGCTTGTGCAGGCCATTGAGCAATCGACGGGCCAAGTGCTGGAATTCGGCGAAGGGTGCATTTATCCGGTGCTGCACCGATTGGAAAAAGACGAATTTTTAGCCAGCCGCCGCGAAACGGTGAATGGCCGCAGTCGCGTGGTTTATCGCCCGACCGCCGCCGGACGTAAACGGTTGGCTGGCAGCACGGCTGCCTGGCGCAGCATCGTAGGCGCCGTGAACCAGGTTTTAAGCGGCGAACCCGTCAGCGAAATACTCGGTGGAAAACATGGAAAACCAGCCGGCGCGTGAACAGTTGATTGCGGAGCTCAAGCGGCACAAATTGCCGCGCGCCTACATCCAGCGCCTGCTGGCCGAATGGGACGATCACCTCGTAGACCTTCAGGATGAAAGGAGCACGGACATGGACTCGTCCGAAAATACAGGCACCTCAACTTATAAAGCCGCGACCGCTGATGACGCCAGTTATAAAGCCGCGACCGGTGGTCGCGCCGCCGACCATAAAGCCGGCGATGGTATCGCCGCTCCGAGCAACATCCTGAATTTCCAGCAGCGCCTGGGCGATCCCGCTCAACTCGCCGCTTTCGCCGCCCAGCAATACCGCAACCGCAGCTTCTTGGGCCGGCATCCCATTTTTACGTTCGTCGCACTGCCATTGCCGCTCGCAATGCTTTTAGTGACCGCAATTTTCTTTGCGACGTATTTTATTGGCCAAGGATTAATCTGGATCTTCCAGGGCGGTGCGGACGATTCTGCTGCCACTTTTGCCTTTTATAACCAGCATCCATTGCTAATTAATCTGCTCATGGCCGTAGTCGCTTGGATTTGGACAATTCTGCCGCCGCTTGTGTTGGCGCTGTTCATGTGCCGCATCGCGCGCCGCAATGCCCGAAGTTATCGCTGGTCATTGGCAGCCTGTCTGTTGATCGCTATTTGGGCCGGGATGTTCTTCGTTCAATATGCTGGGCCTACTCGGCCTGGCAATGGAACGGTGATGATGGGATTAGCGCTTTATTGGCCAATTAATCAGTATGTTCTGCTCAGTTTCCTGCCAAAATTTCTATTAGCCCTGGCCATCGGCCTGCTACTCATCAAGCGCGCCCAGCGATTGCAGACAATCGAACAGCAGCGTGAAGAAGATGGGATTTTGCGCCGAGCGGCATAGGCAGACTGCAACAGCATCGCTCACGCATTTCCAAGCCGACGATCAACCGTTCCGCAGCGCCTCGGCGTCCAGCCGGCGCTCTTCCGCTTGGCGGTATTGCATGTGCATTACCGGCGTCAAACATCCAAATACCGTTGTGAAAATAAAACCACCCAAGATCGGTCCAAACCAAATGTCCCACGGTTGCCCAGCGAAGATGGCATAGGCCCCGAATAACAACTGGCAAATGCCCAAGATGATGCAGCAATAAAACATGCCCATGATCCATGTTCGCCCACGGCCGCGCCTGACCAACAAGCCTCCGAACGAACCCAGCGTGCCGCCCAAAAGACCTCCCAAACTTCCGACAATTGCGCCATACCAAGCGCCGATAGTAATCGGTTCAAACCATGGTTCGACCATTTTACGTCTCCTGTGCTTGTTGAATTTCTTTTTGATGTACCGCCAGCACGCGCCGCGCCGCCAGGGCACTGATTTCCCCTTTCGCCACCATGCCGGCCAGCAACTCTTTGAGCGGATCGAGCGGTTGCCCGCGGCGCAATTCTTCCAGCCGCTTGATCAGCCGATCGAGCCGAGTGCGAATCGTGGGGTAACTCACGCCGTACCCTTCGGCCACGTCTTTCAGTGAACCGGAAGCCAGCACGAAGCGAATCACAAACTCGCGATCGGCATCGTCCAGTTGCTCCAGCGGAGGCTGTGCTTCGGTCTCGGTTTTCATGAAGGGGCTCTTAGATGACCTCTGCACACCGCAAACGCATTAAAATTCTGATCTAAATAAAATGTAACTATAGTTTAATAAAATTAAACAACACTTTTGGGTGGTTGCGTGCGATGAGCGCGGATAATTTGAAGTCCGCTTCGGCGGTGTGATCGCTGGTCTTGGGGAGCGCAGTTTGGACGGCGGAAATGAATCCGATTGTGCAGTTGTAAGTCATTGTTTCATATGACTTTGCGATTCGATGCGTGGCCCATTTTGCTCATTGTGAAAGGGGGTAAAATCGGGTATATTTACTCTTTGTGCCCGCGGCCGAAAGCGGTCACTGAGAAGACGCAGCAAAGACACTGTAAAGACGATGCTTTGCGATGCTGGCTTGGGCCACCTCCCCCACATCGCACGTGCCAAACGCAGTCCAACAAATACCCCAACAATCGATCAACAATTCATTCCCGTGAACGCAAACCCAGACAAATCGGTGACCAGTTTTACTCCGCAGCGCTGGGAATTTTTCGCGCGTTGCCGGGAGGGTGCTGTCGGGAATTGTCAGATTTTGTCGCCCAAGAAAAATTCGCGCCAAAATATCCCCGGGCGCGAATATTTCAGAATTCGATCGCATAATTCGCTACGAAAGGATTGACCTGTGTCGACAGACGGAAACGAAACCGACGGACCGGACGACTTGACACCTCCCCAGAACAATGGTGGAGCGGGGACCGCTGGCGCAGGGGACTTGCCACCCCAGGGAAAGGTGATCGAGCTGCCCATCGAACAGGAGTTGAAAGAAAGCTACCTGACCTATGCGATGAGCGTGATCGTCAGTCGTGCTTTGCCCGACGCGCGCGATGGATTAAAGCCCTCGCAGCGCCGCATTTTGGTGGCCATGAACGATTTGAATCTTACGCCCGGCGCCAGCCGCGTGAAGTGCGCAAAAATTTCCGGCGACACCAGCGGCAATTATCATCCCCACGGCGAAAGCGTGATTTATCCTACGCTGGTGCGCATGGCCCAGGAATGGAACATGCGCTACGTGCTGGTCGACAAGCAAGGCAACTTTGGCTCCATTGCCGGCCTGCCTCCAGCAGCCATGCGATATACCGAAGCCCGCATGTCGCAGCACGCGGCAATTTTGTTGGACGATTTAGAACTCGACACGGTCGATTATGTGCCCACCTATGACGAACGGCGCACCGAGCCGACCGTGTTGCCCTCGAAATTGCCGAATTTGTTGGTGAATGGCTCCGGCGGCATCGCGGTGGGCATGGCGACCAGCATTCCGCCGCACAATCTCAACGAAGTATGCGATTGCCTTATCCGCGTGATCGACGAGCCGGGCGTTTCGATCGATCAACTGCTGGAAATTTGCCCCGGGCCTGATTTCCCCACCGGCGGCACGGTCATGGGGCGCAGCGGCATTCGCCGCGCCTATCACTCCGGCCGCGGCACCATTACGCTACGTGCCCGCAGTCGGATTGAAGAACACGGCAAGGGACGTTTTCGCATTGTTGTGAACGAAGTGCCGTTCCAGCAGAATCGCGACGCGGTGGAAGAAAAAATCGCCGAGCTCGTTTCCGAAGATAAAATTGTCGGTATTTCGGCGGCCCGCAACGAAAGCGATTTGAAAGAGCCGGTGCGCTTGGTTTATGAACTCAAGCGCGATGCCGACCCAGAAATTGTACTGAACCAGTTGTACCAATTCTCGCCGCTGCAGGATACGTTTTCGATCATTTTGCTGGCGCTGGTGGATGGCAAGCCGCGCGTGTTATCGTTCAAGGCCTTGCTTGAGGAATTTGTTCGGCACCGCGTTTCGGTCATTCGCCGCCGCACACAGTTTTTGCTCTCCAAGGCCCGGCAGCGCAAGCACACCGTGGAAGGCCTGCTGCTGGCATATGCCAACATTGACGAAGTAATCCGAATCATCCGCTCCTCGAAAACTCAGCCCGAGGCCAAAGCTCGGTTGATGGGGATAGAATCGCCGGCTGCCTTAATGCACCGGGCATTAGGCGATGCCGGCTTTGCCGCGTTTCAGCAGGAGCGCGGCGTGCGTGAAACCTACACGCTGACCGCCGTTCAGGCTGATGCCATTTTGAAGATGACGTTGGGCCAGTTGGTGAACTTGGAACAAGAAAAACTCAGTGGCGAACATCAAAAATTGCTGGAAGAAATTTCTGAACACCAGCACACGCTGTCGGACGAGAAGCATATTTTAGCGATTGTTCGCAGCGATTGCCTGGAGCTAAAGCGCAAATACGGCGACAACCGCCGCACGGAAATCAGTGGCGAAGAAATCGGCCAGATGAATCTGGATGAACTGATCACCGAAGAAACGATGGTCGTTTCCATCAGCCATAACGGGTACATCAAGCGCACGCCGTCGAGCACCTATCGGGCCCAGCGACGCGGCGGCAAGGGAATTATTGGCTCACGAACCGAGGAAGAAGATCCAATTCAGCATTTGTTTGTCGCCAGCACGCACGATTATTTGCTGTTCTTCACGAACTACGGCAAAGTGTATTGGCAAAAAGTGTACGACTTGCCGCAACTCAGCCGCGAAAGCCGTGGCAGGGCCGTGGTGAATTTGTTGAACTTGGCCGAGGGAGAGAAAATTGCCAGTTGCTTGAACATTCGCGATTTTTCACTGCCGGACCATTACCTGGCGATGGCCACGCGAAACGGATTGGTAAAGAAAACGGCGCTGGATGCGTACAGCCGGCCAAAACGTGTGGGAATCATCGCCATCAACCTGCGCGAAAACGACGAATTGGTCGACGTGGTGCTCACGAAGCCCGGCGACGAATTGGTTGTATCTTCTGCGCGCGGCCAGGCCATTCGTTTTCGACAATCGAATGTCCGGCCGATGGGACGCAATTCCACTGGGGTGCGCGGCATTCGCTTGCGAGGCGACGATCGAGTGGTCGGCATGGTGGCGGCGGTTCCTGAAGCGGCGCTTCTTACCGCTTGCGAATTGGGTTTCGGTAAGCGTACCTCATTCGGGCCCAACAGTCCGCAAGACGATGCCGCTGCCACCACACCTCCGGCTGGCGAGGAGGAAACCGAATTGCTTGGTGGCCCCGTCGAAAGTGTTCCCGATGCCGAAGAGGGGGAATCGGAAGTTGCCGAGGGGGAAGAAACGGAATCGTCGGCGGCACGTTATCCTACTAAAAATCGTGGTGGCTTGGGCGTTCGCGATATTCGGACGGATCGCAATGGGCCGGTCGTCGGCATTTCCTGTGTTTATGAAGACGATGAAGTGTTGATGATGACGGCCCGTGGAAAAATTCAACGAGTAGCAGTGCGGGAAATTCGCATTACCGGTCGTAATACACACGGCGTGCGAATTATGAGCTTGGAAGAAGGGGACACCTTGGTGGCCATCGCCCGAGTCCCCCCCGACGAGCGAGAAGAAACTGCCGAATAAGTAATGGTTTGCATCTTTCCGGTTTCTAATTACCTTAGCTGGGGGGCTTATTTGCTCTTTTTCAGGCTGCGAAACCATCATCTGCAAAACACTTTTCCCATTTAGTTTCTATGCGTATTGCTGTCATCGGCACCGGTTACGTCGGCCTAGTTACGGGCACCTGTTTTTCCGAAAGCGGAAATGAAGTTACGTGCGTCGACATCGATCAGGAGAAAGTCGAACGACTTTCCCGCGGTGATGTGCCGATTTACGAACCAGGGCTGGCCGAATTAGTTGCTCGGAATTTGGAGGCACAGCGATTGCAGTTTACCACCGATTTGGCGGCTACCGTCAAGCCTGCGAAGTTGATTTTTTTGGCCGTCGGCACACCCCCGTCCGAAGACGGCTCCGCTGATTTGTCGGCTTTGTGGAAAGTGGTTAACGCCATCGCGCCACACCTGCGGTCCGATGCCATCGTAGTGACCAAAAGTACGGTGCCGGTGGGCACCGCAGCTAAAATTGCCGCCCGCCTAAAGGAACTTATCGGTCGAGACTGCGATGTAGCCAGCAACCCCGAATTCTTGAAAGAAGGTGCGGCTCTGGATGATTTCCAAAAGCCAGATCGAGTGGTGGTTGGCGTGCGCCGACCGGAAGTAGCCGACGTGTTGCGGACCTTGTATGCACCATATCTGCGTACCGAAAAGCCATTTTTAGTGATGTCGCCGGAAAGCTCTGAAATGACTAAGTACGTTGCCAATGCACTGTTGGCGACGAAAATTAGTTTTATCAATGAAATGGCTAATCTCTGTGAGCGAATGCAGGCAGATATTGACGATGTGCGCCGCGGCATTGGGCATGATCAGCGCATTGGCTTTGCATTTTTATTTCCTGGAGTTGGATACGGCGGCAGTTGTTTTCCCAAAGATGTATTGGCTCTATCATCAATGGCTCGCCAAAATTATTTGCTTCCGCAAATTTTGGATGCTGTTCACGAAGTAAATAATCGGCAGAAAACAGTATTGGGCGAAAAAATTGAGCGATACTTTGGCGGTCAGTTGAAAGGCAAAACGATTGCGATTTGGGGTTTGGCTTTTAAGCCTCGCACCGACGATATTCGTGATGCTCCGGCGCTGGTGCTGATTAACCGACTGCTGGAATTAGGCACAAGACTGCAAGTTCATGATCCGGAAGCTATGCCCAACGTACGGGCAATTTATGAAGATCGTTTGGTGTACAGCGAACTGCCTTTGCAGGCGCTTGATGGGGCAGACTGTGTGGCGATCGTGACTGAGTGGGGTGAATTCCGAAATCCCGATTTTGATGAGATGCGCCGACGGTTAAAGCAACCGGTGATTTTCGATGGGCGGAATCTTTATAACTCTCGACAAATGAAATCGCTTGGGTTTACATACCACTGCATTGGTAAGCCGCCGATAGAAGCGAAATAATGTTCTCAAATGAGTAGTCCGAATTTTTGCTAAGCAGTAAAAATAGTGCTAGCATCTTTAGAGACTGCACAATGGCAGTCGTTTCTTTCAATCGATCTTTCCGAGACTGGCGACGTTCAGTATCCTTTCGCTTCAAGTGTCACTCTATTGCACTTGAAGTTCTTGGGCTTCGAATAATCTCTCAATTTCCGTGCCGGAATCGCTCACGACGGACGGTCCTCAGCAGGTGTCATGATGCGCAATCGGGTGGTTATAACCGGTCTCGGTTGCGTGACTCCGCTGGGTTCCGAGGTGCACGAGGTTTGGGATCGATTAACCGCGGGACGTTCAGCTGTCGGGCGTCTTACGCTGTTTGATGCTAGCCATTTTCCAGTGCAAATTGCCGCCGAGGTAAAAGATTGGACTATTGCCGAGGTGGGCGAAGACCCGCAGCGCTGGCGACACCATCCGCGGCAAACGCTCTTTGCCGTTGCTTCCGGAATCAAAGCCATGCGCTCCGCTGGATTGGACACGAATGAAAACGGGTATCACAACGTTAGAATTAATCCTCTTCGTTTTGGAATTTATTTAGGTTGCGGAGAAACTTATCAGGATTGGAATCAATTTGCCCAAATGATGGCCAGTTCGATGGACGGAGAAGAATTTCGTCCAGAAAAATTCACGGAACAGGCTTTACGATTATGGTGTTCTGATAATGAACTGGAGCTGGAATTGAACATGCCGGCCGCACACTTGGCGGCCCTATTCAATGCCCAAGGTCCCAATGCCAATTGCATTGCTGCCTGTGCGTCCAGCAGTCAGGCAATTGGTGAAGCGGCAGACATGATTCGCAGTGGCGAAGTCGACGTTATGTTAGCGGGCGGTGCGCATAGCATGATCCATCCTTTTGGAATCAGCGGTTTTTACCGACTTAGTGCACTGTCGCAACGAAATGATGACCCATCTCACGCTGTGCGGCCTTTCGACCGTGATCGAGATGGTTTTGTTGTTGGTGAAGGTGCGGCCTTGGTTGTGCTGGAGTCGCTGGAACATGCACAGCGCCGCGGAGCCGAGATTTGGGCAGAGCTTACCGGCTATGGCTCCGCACAAGATGCTTATCGTATTACCGATGTGCATCCCCACGGTCGCGGCGCAGCTGCTTGCATGAGTTTGGCCCTGAAGGATGCTGGTTTAAGGCCGGAGCAAATCAACTACGTTAATGCTCATGGTACCGGTACGGTTCTCAACGATAAAATGGAAACGCTAGCCATCAAACATATTTTCGGTGACGATGCGTATCGAGTGCCCATTTCGAGCACGAAAAGCATGATGGGACATTTCACCACCGCCGGGGGCGCGATTGAATTGATAATTAGCGTTTTGGCGACGCGTAATGGTGTTTTACCGCCGACCATCAATTATGAAACATCTGATCCGGATTGCGATTTGGATTATGTCCCGAACGTGGCACGCGAAGCAACTTGTCGCCATGTTCTCAGCAATAGTTTTGGTTTTGGGGGACAAAATGCAGCCTTAATAGTTTCGCAGTTCGACGAACATCGCCGCAATTTGGTGGCGAAACGCGCCGCATGACGCTCAGATATTCCATCGTTGGGAACGATATTATTTACTGGTTATCCAGCGAGTGCACCAAACGATCGAAATCCTCTCCTCGCTCAGCAAAATCATGGTATTGATCGGTGCTAGGACAGCCAGGCGATAGTAATATCGAGTGACCTGCTTGCGAATTTTTCCAACACCAATAGAACGCTTTCGATAACGTATCGGCGCGAAAGCAGGAAAAATTGCTTACGCACTTTCTAATTGTTTCTTGCAGTTTGTGTGATATGCCGCCAAATACGGCCACGCCCCTTGTTTGTTGAATCATTTGGCCAATGAGTTCCGTAAAATCGCTAGGCCTATCGGCACCACCAATCAACAACCATGTAGGACCGTTCATGGTATGGAGGGCTGCCATGGTTGCGGCTGGATTCGTTGATTTGGAATCATTGTAAAACCGTCGTTGTTTTACTTCGCCCACAAATTTCAGGCGGTATGGCAATCCCAAAAAGCATGTCAGACCGCAAAAAACATGTTGCCGATTTTTAGCTCCGAGGTGTACGGCCGCGGCCGCTGTGCATGCTGCATTATGCAGGTTATGCAACCCCGTCACTTTCAACGGCGGCAATGTTTCCAGCGATTGCGGTTGTAATACTAGCGCTCGACACATTGATTGCCAGCTTGCTAATTCCTGGTCGTCATGGTTGAGTACCGCAAATCCTTCTTTCGGAAGATTCGAGAGTAACCGTTGCTTTGCCGACACATAGTTACGCCACGTCCCATGCCAGTCTAGGTGATTTCGCGAGCAGTTTGTGACAATGGCGGCCTCCGGCCAGCGCGCTGTTTCGCTTAACCAGTGCAATTGAAAGCTGCTCATTTCCAACACGACAGTGTCATCAGGTCGAATATTTGGAAGATCTATGAGTAAGCTGTTACCGATATTACCGCCCAACCAGGTTCGCATTTGGGCCTTGTTTAGAATTGTGGCTAACATGGCAGCTGTGGTTGATTTTCCCACAGTGCCGGTCACGCCAATTACTTTTGCAGGGCAAGCGTTAAGAAACAGTTCAGCTTCCGACGTGATCTGAGCATGGGAATGTCGAGCCAAGTTCACAAGCAAATCCCCGGGTTTCACAGCCGGATTTACCACGACAATGTCAGCATCACAAAAATCAGCTTCAATATGTTTGCCGAGTGTAAACCTAGCAATCGGCACATCGCAAAGCGATTTTAGAGAATTAGTCAATTCCGCGTCATCTGCTAAGTCAGTCACTGTGACAATTGCCCCGGCCTGTGCGCAGTATCGTGCTGACGCCACGCCTCCTCCGTGACATCCTAAACCCATAATCGTAACTCGGCGACCGCGAAGGTCGATTGCTGGTTCTGCCATGATGTGTCGGTTATGATAACAATTTGGCGCATTGTGTCTGGAGCAATCTGGGGAGCGCGACGGTGACCAAAGGCTTTATTTCGTTACGCGGCGTGGAAGTTCATAATCTGAAAGGGATTGATCTCGACATTCCGCACCGTCAATTAGTGGTGTTTTGTGGGCTAAGCGGCAGCGGGAAGACTAGCCTAGCGATTGATACACTGTATGCCGAAGGACAACGACGATACATTGAAACATTTTCTACCTATACACGACAATTCTTGCAGCGATTAGAACGACCAGCCGCGGAGCAAATTACGGGCATTCCGCCGGCAATAGCGGTCACGCACAAATCCTCCAGTCGTTCCCACCGCAGTACCGTTGGCACTTCAACCGAGACCACCGATTATTTGCGATTACTCTTTGCCAAAATCGGCCGTGTCATTTGCCAAACGTGTGGAAATGAAGTTCGTCGCGAATCGCCGAATTCAGTTGCCGACATTCTGGCAAAACTGGCTCCAGGGATTCAGTTCATGGTGGCCTTTGAAGCGTTTTTGCCAGATTCATCAGCCT
The DNA here is from genome assembly GCA_035656635.1 of Pirellulales bacterium. NCBI lineage: Bacteria > Pseudomonadati > Planctomycetota > Planctomycetia > Pirellulales > Pirellulales bacterium. Next base: position 19,827 of record DASRSD010000137.1, on the reverse strand, counting down.
TAAAGGCAATTGGCTTTGTACGCGTGATTAATGGCAATCGACAAATAAATCTCGCTGAGCAATTGACAAATGTTGACACGCGTCGTCCTTTATTTGTAATTGTTGATCGTCTCACGACAGATTCGTCCATTCTGCGAATTCGCGAATCGTTAGAATCCGCCTTTGGACATGGTAATGGCCAAGTGACGGTGTTCATCAATTCGCCGGAATCACTTCAGATCAATGGGTATCGCCGCGGTGAGCCATATTCGTTGGATGATCGCAGTTGGCTGCATTTGACATTTAGTGAACATATGCGCTGCGACGAATGTGGCCGTTTATATCCGTTACCTGAACCGCGATTGTATAGTTTCAATAGCCCGCTTGGTGCGTGTCCGGAATGCGAAGGCTTTGGCAACATAATCGATATCGATTTTGATCTCATTGTCCCCGATTCACGTAAATCGCTGCGAGAAGGAGCAATCGCACCATGGAACGCGCCAGCTTACACCCACGAACTCGAAGAACTCATTGCGTTAGCTGGTGAATATGAAATCCCATTGGATGTTCCGTTTAAAAATCTTACCGAGCGACATTTGCAGCTAATTCAGGAAGGTGTACCCGAGCGTCGATTTGGTGGTCTGCGCGGATTTTTTAGATGGCTGGAGAAGCGAAAATATAAAATGCATATCCGCGTATTTTTGAACCGCTGGCGCACTTATCGAATCTGTCCAGTTTGCAATGGAACTCGTTTACGACTTGAAGCCCTAGCCACGCGAATTGCCGGGCGCAATATCTCGGAACTTTGCGCATTAAAAATCCGCGATGTTTTGAGATTTCTCGGTAATCTCGAGTTGCAACAATGGGAATCCACTGTCGCGCGCAGCATTGCGGAACAAGTGCAAGCTCGGCTCGGTTTTTTAGAGTGTGTGGGACTTGGGTATCTAACACTTGGCCGCGCTCTGCGCACGCTCAGTGGAGGTGAAGCACAGCGAGTTTCATTGACAACGGCATTGGGCTCCAGCCTAGTAAATTTGCAGTATGTTCTTGATGAACCTTCCATCGGCTTGCATCCGGCTGATGTCAATCGGTTAGTCGAAGCAGTGTTATCGCTGCGCGATCGAGGCAACAGCGTCTACGTGGTGGAGCACGAAGAATCGCTGATTCGTGCCGCAGATCAAGTCATTGAAATCGGACCCGGTGCCGGCGAAAGAGGTGGCCAAGTCGTATTTCAAGGCACGCCACAAGAAATGGAACATTGTGCGCAAAGCCTCACTGGCGATTATTTGGCAGGCCGGCGTGGTCGCAGTATACCCAGCCAGCGTCGTCGTACTGACCATGGTTGGATTCGCTTAACCGGTGCGCGCGGCAACAATTTAAAAAATATCACGGTCGAATTTCCACTCGGCGTGCTTTGTCTCGTTTCAGGAGTCAGCGGATCGGGAAAAAGTACTCTGGTTGAAGATACACTCTATCCGGCGTTGCGACGCCGAATGCATTTGGAATCCGTCCGCCCCGCCGCATACGACGACGTATACGGTGATGGGCAAGTGAACGAAGTAATTTTGGTCGATCAAAGTCCGATTGGTCGTTCGGTGCGGTCCAATCCAGTCACTTATATCAAGGCTTTTGACGAAATTCGCAACGTGTTTGCCGATACGGTGGAAGCTCGTACACGCAATTACACAGCCAGCCATTTTAGCTTCAATATCGATGGTGGCCGTTGTTCGGCTTGCCACGGCGATGGTTTCGTTGAGATCGATATGCAATTTCTTGCCGACGTTTTTATGAAATGCAGTCAATGTAACGGCACACGCTACCGCCCTGAAATCTTGAAAATAAAATATCGAGGCCGCAACATTGCTGAGGTATTGGATTTAACCGTCCGTGAGGCATTCACATTCTTCCGCGGTTGCTCAAAAGTGCAGGCCAAGCTCAAATTGTTAATTGACGTAGGTTTGGACTACTTGCGGCTTGGACAGCCTGCCAACACACTCTCAGGCGGTGAGGCCCAGCGTTTGAAGTTGGCCGGATATATGTCTGGGGCCAAACGAAATCGCACGTTGTTTATCTTGGACGAGCCCACCACTGGCCTGCACTTTGCCGATGTCGTGCAATTGCTCGATTGTTTCGATGCTCTGTTGGCGGTAGGGCATTCGCTGATCGTCGTGGAACACAACATGCAAATGATGAAAGCTGCCGATTGGATTATCGATTTGGGCCCCGGCGCCGCAGACGAAGGAGGCAACATCGTCGCGCAAGGAACACCAGAGTTGGTGTCGCGTTGCAAGCAATCCGCCACGAGGCAATTCTTGGCTGCCGCACTGCTTCAATCAACGGAAGAAGTCACCACATAATGCTCGTTCTGCAACCCAAAAAATACGAATGCTACCCACCACACAAACCCCGACGATTGGTGTTGAACTCTTCTTCGGTCCCGCGCATCCGGCGGAAGCGCGTGTGTATGCCGTGGTCACTACTGAAGAACATGAATTAGCAAACTTTCGATTGCATGGACATTTGGTCGGGCCAGATTGCGAATTCTCACAAACACTTACGGCTCGCATTCCATTCGTCATGGGCAATTCTCACAACGTTTTGATGGCCGAATCCGTCATCCCTGATCCTTGCTTTTGGACACCGGAATTGCCCTTTCTATATCGCGCGGAATTGCAAATCGCACGGGGCGAATCACTACTGGCACTCCCATCCAAGTTAGTGGGAATTCGCCGGCTGGGAATTCGTAGCGGTCAACTTTTCTTCGAGGGAAAACGGTTTGTGTTACGTGGAGTACATGAAAAAGTTATTGAGGCAAAACTTTCCAACAGCGAAATATCCTTTGCTCGTCAATCCTGGACGGCAGCCGTTATTCCCTGGCCAGATTCTGCTTTATGCGACCTTGCCAGCCGGTTAGGAGTGCTGCTAGTGGCAGACTTGCGCACCGCTGAAACCGACGCCAATTGCAGCGCCGTGGTCGAAACATTACATTCTTTGGCATCATGGCCGGCGGTCATCATGGCAATTGTCGACGCCGAGACAATCGCAAACATCAAAGGGCAGGGTGCCATCCGCAATCTCCTCTTCGCCCAGTATTTTGTTACTAATGAACCGTTTCAGCTGCATCCTAAAGCCCACGTCGTTTTCGCGGAAGTTAGTTTGCCGGTTGATTTTGCACAGCGGGCGAAAGCGTGTAACCGGCCGGTGATTGCGGTGCGTCGCTTGCCGCATCCGGTTAAAATTGAACTTGCCCGGTCTGCTTGCGACGCCTTGCAGCGCGACCTGGCTCCGTTTGGCGACTTTGCCGGATACATTGTCTGACGCAGCCACTTTCCATCCATGAGCCGGATGAACAACACGCAACCCATATCGGAAGATCGCTATGCACGCCAAATGCGGTACGCGCCTCTCGGCGAGGCGGGGCAGCAGCGGCTAATGGCCAGCCGAGCGCTCATCTGTGGTTGCGGAGCGCTGGGAAGTGTAATTGCCAACACCTTGGCTCGCGCCGGGGTGGGCACTCTGCGGATTGTCGATCGCGATTTCTTGGAATTGAATAATCTGCAACGGCAGGTGCTGTTCGACGAAGCCGATGTTGCCTCCGCGCTTCCCAAGGCGGTGGCGGCGGCAAATAAGCTGCGGCAAATCAATAGCGCTATCCGTGTTGAACCCGTCGTGGCTGATGCGTCGCCCAATAATATCCTGGCCTTGGCCGAAGGCTGCGACATCATTCTCGACGGCACCGATAATTTCGAGACGCGCTATCTGCTGAACGAAGCCGCAGTCAAATTGCAACTCCCGTGGGTCTACGGCGGTTGCATTGGCGCCGAAGGCCAAACACTTACGGTCTTGCCAGGTATCCCTCCGTGCTTTCGCTGTGTGATGAACGAGCCGCCCCCGCCGGGCACGTCCCCCACTTGCGATACCGCCGGAATTCTCTCGCCCATTGTGAATGTCATTGCTTCCATCCAAGCCTGCGAGGCCATCAAAATTCTGTCCGGCAATCTTGCGGCAATCAACCGCTCGCTGACCATTATCGATTTGTGGAGCAACCAACTGCGGCAATTGAATTTGGATCAGCTGCGCACCGCCGGCGGATGTGCCACGTGTCGCGCCGGGCCCGAAACGGCTGACAAATTTCCTTGGCTGTCCGGCGAGCGTGGCAGCCGAACCGCGGTGTTGTGCGGCCGCAATTCGGTGCAATTGAGTCACGGATCCGCGGCCGCTTTTTCTCCGGCGGCGTTTGCGTCGTTGGAAAAAAAACTGGCGGCCGTCGGAGAAGTTATCCGTAATCCGTATCTGTTGCGCTGTGCCGTCGGCCCATATCTCATCACACTGTTTCCCGATGGTCGGGCCATCATCGGCGGCACGGCCGATCTGGCCGAAGCCCGAAGCGTTTACGCTAAATTCGTCGGCCACTGAACCGGCAACCATCGCAGCCTGTCGATTTAAACATCGGCCAATCGCCCCGTCTTTTCCAATTGCTGCTGTCACCCACGGCCGATATAATCCGTAGTTCCGGCGAATAACAGCGTTCGTCGGGCACCCTACGGTGGCTATAGCTCAGTTGGTTAGAGCACCAGATTGTGGATCTGGGGGTCACGGGTTCAAGTCCCGTTAGCCACCCTGCTTGAAACTTCTACATTCCGAAAAGATGTGCCAGTCAGAACTTTTCGGGCTGCAAGCCGGGCGGATTTTGTCCAAAAAACACGGGATTTTTTTCTGGGGCAAAATTCCAAAGTTCTGACGGCCGGCGACGCTCAATCGCCCGAGAATTTCTGAGCGATTGAAGTCCAGCCGCCGACAAAATTCAAGCAGCTTTGTCCGCCCGTGCCCGATTCGGCTCCCTTCAGCCGAACGTACCTGTTTTCTGACAAAGCTTTGCGGTTCGCGCGCCGATTTTGCCAAAACTGAACGCTTCGCTGTTGGCAGCGCGAGCGCACCGCCAGCGCTCCAACGGTCGTCCCGGCAGCGTGCACTCCAGCCTGGTATTGCGCAAGCCGCCGCCGTAGGATTTTTAGATCCAAAAGTTTTTCGAATTGCCAAAGAACGGCACGCAAGAGCGGCAAGCGGTAAGCAGTGGACGGTAAGCTGACTGCAAACCACGGCCGGCAATGCGAGCACAGCTTTATCGCTGCGGCGTGCATTGTACCAAACGAGTGGCCCAATTTTCGGGCTTTTTTTACCGCAGAGACGCAAAGACGCAGAGAAGGCAGAAGGCGCAGATAAATGGGGAGTGCGGAATGGGGAGTGGGAAATGCCGAGCCGCGACCGTCAGGAAGCGGTTTTTCACCACAGAGACGCGGAGGAAGAGTTTATCAGGAAGCCAGGAAGGCAGGAGCTACGGAGATGAAGTTAGAGTCGTGGGGGTTGGATGCAGTCGGAGGTGATGAGTTGTTGTGGGTTGGGATCATCCGTTGGCACGTCAGGGGCGGTGGCGGCTGGCCCAACTCCATGCGGACGAGATTTGCCGCGAAGGCCTCTTTGTGGGAGAGGGGCCAGGGGTGAGGGGTCTCAACCGGCGGTCGATTCTTCAACCAGGCGAATTTCGTCGGGGGTGAGGTTGTAGAGTTGGTAGACGAGCTGATCGATTTCACGGTCGGTGGCGTCGACCGAGCGCAGGGCGGTAGTGTTTAGCCGCGACGCGCTAGCGGAGCGGGTGAAATCACAAAGCCGCGACCGTCAGGAAGCGGAAATTATCGCGCTAAAAAGGCGGCAATTTTTGATTGCAGCGTGGTTGCTTTCACCGGCGTAGTTTGGCATTCCCAAACGGTCAACACTTGCCACCCGGCGAGCCGCCACACTCGCCGCAGGCGTTTATCGCGGGCAGCATTTCGCTCTAGCTTAGCGATCCAATACCGTCGACGCGTGGTGGGAATCCGGCACCTGCCGCAACTGTGCATGTGCCAAAAGCAACCGCTCACGTTGATGATTTTCCGCAGCTTGGGAAACACCAAATCGGGCGTGCCCGGCAGCGCTTTAACATGCAGCCGATAGCGGTAACCCAGTTTCCTCACCAGTTTTCGCACCCGAATCTCCGGCGAAGTGTGCTTCGACTTCACCGCCGCCATGATGCGAGAAAGTTAATCAGCGGCGTCAAATTCCGGCAAACGAGAACCTGGCGCTAATATACGAATCGCGGGGGTAGGGCCATAACCATATTCTGGAAGCAGGCAACTTTGCCCGTCATCAAAAAAATAGATATACCCGCAAGCATCCGAACCGCCGAGTGGATGAAGGAAAATCATCCAACCGTTCGGATGGCGTTCGATTTGAACGTCTGGCTTGGAAGTGTCGTCATAGTTGTGAGTTCCCAGCGCAATCCGAATTCCTTGCGCAGCCCTGGCCACGACCGGAATTTCAGGCAGGCCGAATTCCGGCTTCGCTCCGCTTTGTACATACTTGGGATAAAGTTGATAGTTATATGTTGGTGCAAATAAGTGAAAGTCGTCAGCGGCTTGATCCGGAGTCTTTTTTAGTCGTTCAGCGAGTTCGTCGACTTCCTGGATGGACAATGGCGCGTGTTGCGCAAATATCAGGCTTTCTCGAATCCACTCGCCTCCTTCGGCAAGTTCTTCCTTCCAGCACCCAAGTGCTGCGACAATTGTTGCTGATTCACGCTTCGTGATTTCAAGCATGTAAGCTGCCCCCAGTGTTAGTGTACCGATTTTGGGAGCATTCTAACAAGCTCCCATAATCGGAGCAATGGAAAAATCAACTCACACCAAAGAATATGCGGCGCTGCGAGCTGAACTTTGTCGCGCCCGCGAAAAGTGCGGCCTTTCTCAACGGCAATTGGCCGCGCGCCTCAAGGTTCCGCATAGCTGGGTGGCTAAAGTCGAAAGCGGCGATCGTCGGCTGGATTTGGTTGAGCTATGCTGGTTCCTGTTGGCGTGTGGTGAGGAACCGCTGAATACAATTAGCCGGTTGCTCAAAAAATTTCCCCGAACTTCCTTTTCGCGTGACGGTAAAGGAGGTCGGTTGGAATGACGATCTCGGCCGAAGATTTACGCCGCGACGTGCTCACAGCAGCGTTTCGAATGCCGTCGGTCCAATCGATGGTTGGTCGAAAGTCGAGCATTACAAATGCCTTCGTCAGCGCGATTATTCCGCTTATTCCGCCGTCGCTCGACGAAATCGAATATGCACTTGCGGTTCTGAAAATGGATCCGCGAGACGTCCGTTGTGCCTATTGTGGAAATCTTTGCACCGAGTGGGATCATCTGCGGCCGCTGGTTATTAAGCGACGACCGACCGGTTATATATCCGAAATTGCTAATCTTGTTCCCGCTTGTGGCAAATGCAACCAAAGCAAAGGAAACAAGCAATGGCGTGATTGGATGCTTAGTAATGCAAAGCATTCACCAACTGGTAGGAAACTCGCAGACGTTACTGCTCGTTCGGAGAGACTAGCGTCTTTCGAAAAATGGCGCACTCCGACACGGGTTGACTTTGAAGCAATCATTGGCTGCGACAAGTGGGAACAATACTGGAGGTTATGCGAAGATGTCGTGGCCGAATTACATCGATCGCAAGAAGTAGCAGATCAGCTACGTATCTTGGTTCTGGAGGCTCTCAATCCTAGCGCCGCTGGTAGTCGACGTTAATGTATTCGAGCAGCAATTGGATTTGGTGGCCATTGCCGTTGGCGGTTTTACGGGGCGGCCCGACGCAATCGGCAGGGAAAAAGTCGTAGTGGCCATGCACGTAGATATGGCTGTTGCGGATGTTGCCCGCTGTCACTTTCAAAAGTCGCGTTCCACCGACGGCAGTGCTGCTCAACGGTTGGCCCTCCGTGCCTGACATGGCCGGATGTGGCGGCCCGAGTCATGTTTGGGTACAAACGTCCAGTTTAACCGATCTGAGTCTACTGGCAATTGGCGATTCGATCGGCAAATGTTTAATCAGTTGTTTTTGTAGGCTCGAAGAATGTGTTTTCGGTCGATGCGGTTAGGGTTTGGGTTGCAGGTCCATTTTCAGAATGTCCACCAGAAACGCGAATTCATCGGCGGTTTCCTCGATGATTTTGGTGGTGGGTTTGCCGGCGCCGTGGCCGGCTTGGGTTTTGATGCGGATGAGAATGGGCGCGGGGCCAGCCTGGGCCGCTTGCAGCGCGGCGGCGAATTTGAAGCTGTGGCCGGGAACCACGCGGTCATCGCGATCGGCCGTGGTGATCAGCGTGGGCGGCGGGAAGGGAATGTTCGGGGTGTGGATAGGTACAGGCCAGCAAAGGATTGTGATATAATTGGATTGATTCAGAAGATATTGTTTAGCGCAGATTACTCGACAGAACCTTCCATGCGGCACGACTATGGATGCCATTACTATCACGGGTCAGGTGAACGAGCAGCACGTTCTTTCCGCGCGGGCACCGGATTCGATACCGCCGGGACCGGTGACGATTCTCGTTTTGTCGGCCGGTCAACCCGATGATAGTGAACAAGCCTGGATGGCCGGCATCGCGAACCAATGGTCTGCGGAACTGAGCGACCCTCGTCAGGATATTTACACACTGGACGACGGAGCGCCGGTGAATGCAGCCTGACGACATCTATTTGGCCAGTTTCCCCTTTGGTGATGCTGCGGGCATGAAACTGCGGCCTGTTTTGCTGCTGACCAACCGCTTGGGAAGTGTGCCGGAGGTTGTGGTGGCCTATATTTCGTCGGTCATTCCAGCAGCGCTGTTGCCTAGTGATATTGTTCTTGATCCTGGCGACGCAGACGCGGTTTCCACGAATCTGAAAACGAAATCGGTCCTGCGGTTGCACAAGTTGGCGACCATTCACGCCAGCGCCGTGGTCCGCCGGTTGGGCGCTATTTCTGCGAGAACGAGGGACGAAGTTGATATCAAGCTACGCGCCCTTCTCGACCTGTGACACCAAGCACTGTCTGAAATGAAGCTGCTTGTGGCTACGGCTTCATCGGCGGGTCCATCTTCAGCACGTCCACCAGAAACGCGAATTCATCGGCGGTTTCGTCGATGATTTTGGTGGTGGGTTTGCCTGCGCCATGGCCGGCTTCAGTTTCAATGCGAATTAAAATCGGCGCGGGGCCAGCCTGGGCGGCTTGCAGGACGGCGGCGAATTTGAAGCTGTGGCCGGGAACCACGCGGTCGTCGTGATCGGCCGTGGTGATGAGCGTGGGCGGATATTTGGCGCCGGGCTTGATGTTGTGCAGCGGGGAGTATGCCCATAGGGCGGTAAATTCTTCCGGGTTGTCGGCGGAGCCGAAATCGCTGGTCCAACCCCAGCCGATGGTGAATTTGTGAAAGCGCAGCATGTCCATCACCCCGACGCCGGGCAGGGCCGCGCCGAATAAATCGGGCCGCTGCGTCAGGCACGCGCCTACCAGCAGGCCGCCGTTGGAGCGGCCGGAAATGGCGAGCTTGGGCGTGGAAGTGTAGTGCTGATCGATAAGCCACTGGGCGGCGGCAATAAAATCGTCAAACACGTTTTGCTTTTTCAGCTTGATGCCGGCTTCGTGCCAGGCGCGGCCATATTCGCCGCCGCCGCGCAAATTGGGCATGGCGAACACGCCCCCCATTTCCATCCACGCTAAATTGGCGACGGAAAACGTGGGCGTGAGGGAAATGTTGAAGCCGCCGTAGCCGTACAACAGCGTGGGATTTTCACTATTGAGCGGCACGCCTTTTTTCGAGCTGATGAACATCGGTACGCGGGTGCCATCGCGGCTGGCGTAAAAAACTTGCCGGGTTTGGTAATCGTCGGGATTGAAATCGGCCTGCGGACGGCGGAACAGCGAAACTTTGCCGTCATCCAGCATATAGCGATAAATGGTTTGCGGCGTCGTGAAGCTGGTGAAGCCGAAAAAAGTTTCGCGATCAATGCGGAGGCCTTCAAAACCGAACACGGTGCCTAAGCTCGGCAGCTCGACCGTGCCCTGTGGATGGCCGGCGAGATCGAATTTTTTTACCAAGGCGTGGGCATCGTGGAGATAGGAGATGAAAAATTGATCGCCGACCACGCCGGCGTTTTCCATGGCATCGGCCGCTTCCGGAATTAGCTCGCGCCAATTGGCGCGCTGCGGATGCTCCACGTCGATGGCAATGACGCGCCCCAGCGGGGCATTCAGATCGGTGCGAAAATAAAACGCGCTGCCGTCGTTGCCCAGGAAGCGATATTCGGCATCGAAGTTGGGGAGCAATTCGATGACTTTCGCGTCGGGCTGATCGAGCCGCTTGTAAAACACGGCATTTTTTGGCCCGGTGCCGTGTTCCACATCGATCACTAAATAGCGGCCATCTTCACTGGGCTCGCCGTAAAATTCCCATTCCTTTTCGTCCTGCCGCTGGTAGGCCAGCGTGTCTGCCGTTTGCGGCGTGCCGACGCGGTGATAATACAGCTTTTGATAATAATTGGTGTCGAGCAGTTTGGTGGCTTCGTTCGGCTCGTCGTAGCGGCTGTAGTAGAAGCCGCGGTTGTCGGGCGTCCAAGACACGGCCGAGAACTTGACCCAGCGAATTTCGTCGGGCAGATCTTTGCCCGAGGCGACATCGCGAATGCGCCACACTTGCCAATCGGAGCCGGCGGTGGAAAGGCCATAGGCCAGGAGCCGGCCGTCGTTGCTCACGTCGTATCGAGACAGGGCGATGGTGCCTGCGGCGGAGAGTGCATTGGGATCGAGCAGGATTTGCGGTTCGGCATCCAAGGCGGCGGCCCAATACAACACGCTTTGATTTTGCAGGCCGTCGTTTTTGGTGAAGAAATATCGTCCGGCGCGCTGCGTGGGAACGCCGTAGCGGGTGTAGTTTTGCAGCGCGGTAAGCCGCTTACGGATGGCTTCCCGTTGGGGAATTTTTTCCAGGAAGCCAAAGGTCAGCCGATTTTCGGCCTCGACCCAGGCGCGGGTTTCGCTGCTATCGACATCTTCCAGCCAGCGATACGGATCGGCAACTTTGACGCCATGGTAATCGTCCACCTGGTCGCCGCGGCGCGCCGCGGGATACACCAGCGGCGAATTGGATGAAGTTGCATTCGTCGATGAATCGGCGGCACGGGTTGTGTGCTGGAAAAACATACAGAGAATCAAAATCGAAAAGAAAAAATGGGCGCTGCGATGTAGACTCGACAAAAAATCAAATTGCATAAGTGGCACTGATGTGTTGTGACTTCGAATCGCCGCGGGGCAAGCCCAGCCGCTAAATGAATATTGACCAGTAGCCGGATGCTCATAGCATCCGGGCCAGACGGCGTGGCCATCCGGCTATTTTGAATGCGCTACACTGCAGCGAGCCGCCGCTTTGATCTGGATTGACAGCTGAATTGACAGACAAATGATTAATCGCCCAGGCCGGCCAGTTCGCATAAATTTGCGTTCATGACCGGTTGGGGACAGCTCCACACCAGGAAAAATAATGCTTCACGGCACCAACGCCCGGCGGGATGCCCGGCGACGTAACCGGTTCCCTTGGCGGCGGCCAAGGCGGCCTGCGTGGCACGGAGCGCCAGGCTGTTGGCCTGGGCCCGCAGCGCTTCGGACGTGCAGGCTTCGGTTCCCGAGGCCAACGACAATAAATTGGCCTGCCAGGTTGCATGTTCGCGCTGCAAATGTTCGGTGGGGCCTGCCAGATCGCTCCGCTGTTGTGATTCGCGAGAAAGAAACTCGATGGCCGCCCCTGCCAGGCCAATGGCCAAGGCCGAAGTTTGCAACCCGCCGGTTTTCGCGCCGCCATGCACAGCCATCACGTTTTCGACAGGCCCGTCCAACAGCCACTGGCGGTCCACATGCACATCGTGGCATTCCAATGGGCCGGTATGGCTGGCGGTTAAGCCCAGCAATTGAGCGTGCGGCGGGGTGATCACTCCCGACAATGCCGTGGGAAGCGCCAGCAAAATTTGCCGGCCATCTTCCAGCGTGGCGCCCAACACCACGGTATCGGCGTGATCAGCCCCGGTCACCCAGGGACTGAAACCGTTCAAGACGTAGCCGGCGCTGGTTTCCCGGGCTTGCAAAACGGGCTTGGCCAAATGCCGGCGGCTGGTGGTGAGATGTGAAATGCCGACCGTGGCGAACAGCGAGCCATCGGCCAGGCGAGGCAGAAGTTGTTGCTGGGCCGCTTCGTTTTCGCTTTCGACGATCCGTTTTACGGCGGCGCTGCGCTGGGTAAGGATGAACGTGGTGCTCAGGCAGGCCGCTGCCAGTCGGAGATATCCACGGGCCAGGTCGGCTTCGCTCCATTCCAATCCGCCCCAGTGTTGCGGCTGGAACCAACGGTATACGCCCGCCTGACCCAGCGCGGCCAGTTGCTGCTGGGGCCAGTTGCCGGTGGCATCTAAACTGGCGGCTTCCGCGGCGAGTCGCTGGCACAGTTGGTCCATGCCGGCATCATTGAGTTGAGTGATGGCTGCGAGCAGGGCCACTGATGCTCCTTCATTTTTAGAAACGGAGGTGAAATCGGCAATTTGCGAAAGCAATAACGCCGCCACGTCCTAGTGTAACGGTTTTTGGCGGTCCGATGGCAGCCCTGCACATTTCGTTGCGCGGAGCTTAGGGTCGGTCCCCGGAGCACAGAACGGGGTCGCCTTAAGGATTGCAGCGCGATATAATCTCCCGATTCTGCTCAGGGGGTGAGCGCGGATGTTGCATCGGGTCAATTGAAGTCGTGCCGGAAGCAAAGGAATCGCATGAGCCAACTTGAGGTAGAAACAATTGCCGCCCCCGCGAAAAAGCCTAACCTGGCGGAATTTTCGCCGCAATCAATTTACGACAAGTGTCTGGCGATTGCTCGCAACTTGTGGTGGACGTGGCATCCGGACGTCATTAATTTATTTCGGGATTTAGATCCCATTCGCTGGCGGCAGCTGGATCACAACCCCATTGCGCTGTTGGCGGAGTTTACGCCGGAGCGATTGGAAATGCGCGCCGCGGAACTGGTGCTGTATAGCCGCATTAATCAATCCTATCGGCGGCTCAAGGAATACATTGGCCCGCGGACCATGTGGGGCACCACGCATGCCGGCGTGTTGGGTTCCAAGCCCGTGGCGTATTTTTCGGCCGAATTTGGCATTCACGAATCGGTGCCGATTTACTCCGGCGGCCTGGGCGTGCTGTCGGGCGATCATATTAAAAGCGCCAGCGGCCTGGGCGTTCCCTTGATTGCGTTGGGGTTGTTCTACGATCAAGGCTATTTCAAGCAGCATTTGGATATTGAAGGATACCAGCACGAGGAATATCTCGACACGAAGGTGGAAAACGTGCCCATGGAGCCGGCGCTGGGGGTCGATGGCCGGCCGATTACCGTACGGGTCGATACGCGCACCGGGCCGCTGTTTGCCAAGCTGTGGTTGATGCGCGTGGGGCGTGTCGATTTATATTTGCTGGATTGCGACGTCGACGGCAACAAGCCGGAAGATCGCGAATTAACCAGCCGACTGTATGGCGGAGATCATCGCACGCGCGTTCGCCAGGAGTTGATTTTGGGCGTCGGCGGCGTGAAAGCGCTGCGGGCCCTGGGCATTTATCCGGGCGTGTATCATTTGAACGAAGGCCACAGCGTGTTCGCCACGTTGGAAGCCATTCGGGAGCGCATGCACGACGACGGACAAAGCTTTGACGACTCGTTGCGCGAGGTGGCCCAACACACCGTGTTCACCACGCACACGCCGGTGCCGGCAGGGCACGATCGCTTCGACGCCGGGCTGATTGAAGAACACTTGGGCCCCACCCGCGACATGCTGGGCATTTCCTTGCAGCAGCTCATGGGCCTGGGCCGCGTGGAGCCGCACAATGAAGGGGAAAGTTTTTGCATGACGGTGCTGGGCCTCAAGCTTTCGCGCCGAGCCAATGCTGTAAGCGCTTTGCACGGCCATGTTTCGCGCCGCATGTGGGCTCACCTGTGGCCGTGGCGGGTGGAGGAAGAAATCCCCATTGGCCATATCACCAACGGCGTGCACGTGCCCAGTTGGTTGGCCTGGCAAATGCAGCAGCTTTACGACCGGATGTTCGTGGCCGATTGGATGCGGCACATGGGCAAGCCGGAAGTGTGGCAGGAAATACATCGCTGCGATCCCGGCGAACTGTGGGAAACGCATTACGCCTTGAAAAATTTGCTGCTCCAATTTGTTCGCCGTCGAGTAAGCCGCCAGTGCCGCCGCCGCGGCGAAAGTGATGAAGCCGTGGAGCAGGCCCGCAATTTGCTTGACCCCAACGTGCTAACGATTGGCTTTGCGCGCCGCTTCGCCACCTACAAACGGGCCGATTTAATCATGCAGGATGCGGACCGATTGGCGGCGCTGATTAACGATCCACAGCGGCCGATTCAACTGATTTTCGCCGGCAAAGCCCACCCGGCAGATGAACCCGGCAAGCGGCTGATTCGCAATACCGCTAACCTGCGGCACGATCCACGCTTTGCCGGCCGCATTGTGTACCTGGAAGATTACGATATTAACGTCGCCCGGCATTTGGTGCAGGGGGTCGATGTATGGCTGAACAATCCGCGGCGGCCCTTGGAAGCTTCTGGCACCAGCGGTCAAAAGGCGGTTTTGAATGGAGCCCTAAACCTGTCGATTCTGGACGGTTGGTGGGCGGAAGCGTACGACGGCAAAAACGGCTTTGCCATTGGCCACGGCACCACGCACGTTTCCGATGAAATTGGCGACCAGCGCGATGCACTCGATTTAATGCGCGTGCTGGAGCAAGAAGTCATTCCGCTGTTTTACGACCGAGATGCCGACGGTTTGCCGCACCATTGGATTCAGCGGATGATGAACAGCATTAGCTCGCTGGCGTGGCGATTCAGCTCGCACCGCATGGTGGCCGATTACGTCACCCACTGCTACTTGCCCGCCGCCGGTGGCTTAAGCTCCGACATGACCGTGCGGTAAGTGCCGCACTTAGTGCAGCAATTGGCTTACGCGGTTTTATTCGGTACGACTGTTACCATCTACGGATTTAATTGTCGTTGGCGACTTTCGCCGCCGGCATGGTAGAATTTCAGTATGAAAAACCAGCTCATCCCACCGCCGGAACTTGCCCCGCCCAGCATTCGGCACTTGCCGATGGAAAAGCGCATCGAATGTTGGGCGCTATTGGCGGATGAAAGCGAGCAATTATTACTTAGTGGGCTGCGACGGCGCATTGGACCAAACGGCGATTTGAATCAAGCTTATCGCCAATGGTATTCGCGCCGAATGGAAGAACACGACCGCACGATGGAGCATTTTCTCAGCGAGTTACATCGGCGGGAGGAAAATTGTGCCCGGTGAAATGGTGTTGGCCGCGCTGCGCCAAGTGTGGACAGCCTTGGAGCCGCTCGATATTCCCATTGCGGTTATGGGGGGCCTCGCCGTGTCAGCTTGGGGGCACTTGCGAAATACTCAAGATGTGGACGTTTTAGTGGGCGTTGAACGAGCTCGATTCGACTCCGTCCTGCAAGCTGTGCGACCAGCCGGTTTCCGCCCGAAAAGTCGGCCGGTGTTATTCCGGATCGAGCAACAGAACATCGCACAATTGCTTTATACTCCTCCAGACATTCAGTGGGACATCCAAGTCGATTTGCTGTTGGTAAGCACCAACTATCAAAAAACTGCCCTCAACCGTCGTGTCACGACGCAATTGTCCGGTTTAGATATTCCAATTGCCGTTCTGAGCTGCGAAGACCTGATCCTTCACAAGCTGATCGCGGGGCGCGTCATCGATCGGGCCGATGCTGCCATGTTGCTGCGCGAAAACCGCGACGAAATTGACATGGACTACTTGACCGATTGGATTCGCCGCTTGGCGCTGCACAGCGAATTTGCAGAGATTTGGCGGGAAGCCTTTCCCAGCGAAGCCCCGCCGGCGGCCTAAGCTCCGACATGACCGCGCGGTAAGCTGGGATCATATCGCTAGAATTGCTCCGCGTTGGCTTTAAAGGTTAAAATAACGGGGGGAGCGCTTCCTTTGCCTAAATTGATTCAGCATGGCGTTATTCACTACCACTTCGAATAGTGTGATTCCGAGCAATCGGCTCTTCACGATTGCCGATGTTTCGGCGATGCCGCGCGAACTGCCGTCGGGACCGGTAGATTATGAACTCGACAATGGAAGGATCATCACAATGTCCCCGACGGGCAGGATTCACGGGATATTGCAAGGGCGAATTACTGCCGCACTGATCTCACTGGCAGATCAGCAGGGTCTTGGACAAACCATGGTCGAAGTCGGCGTCATCCTGTGGCGCAATCCGGATCGCTTGGTTGGCCCGGATGTGGCATTTTTCTCGAAAGGTTCCTTTCCGCTGCGCGAATCTGCCGAAGGCTACTTGGAAACCATGCCTGACCTGGTGTTCGAGGTTCGCAGTAAAAACGACAGCGCAGCCGACATGCAACATAAGGTGGCCGATTATTTGGCTGCCGGCGTGAAGCAAGTGTTTGTGGTTGACGGCGAGGCCAAAACCGTCGCCCGGCATACGGTTGGCAAACCGGTCGAAATTATCGCGGAAGAAAACACGCTGCACTTGGGCGATATCATTCCAAACTTTTCGCTTATCCTGCGTGATTTCTTTCGGTTCTAATTTCATCCGCTTCTAACTCTTTCGGCCCTTTCTCCGCCGGTCGAGCGTGTTAAAATTGTCAATTGCGTCGTTTTTCAGCCACGCAGTCCCCCCTGCATTTTTTCCGTCGAGGTTTTTGAACCATGCCCAGCAAGAAAGAGTTGCTTTCCCGCACCATCGAGCACGTCGATATCACCCAGCACAACGTCGTTGGACTGGTCGAGGCCATGCAGCACATGGCGTTTACCGCCCGCGATTTAGCTCGGGCGGCGGACATTTACGACCGCATGCTGCGCGACAAAGAATGCGGCATTATTTTGTGTCTGGCCGGCTCGCTGATTAGTGCAGGCTTGAAGGGCGTGTTTGTGGAGATGATTCGCAGCCGAATGATCGATTGCATTGTCAGCACCGGCGCCAACATTGTCGATCAAGATTTTTTCGAAGCCCTGGGCTATCGCCACTACCTGGCCGAAGATCGGCTCAAGGCCGGCCTCGATGACGACAAGCTCCGCGACGCCCACATCGACCGCATTTATGATACGCTCATCGACGAAGACGAACTGCGGGTGTGCGACGATACCACGCGCATTATTGCCGATCAGTTGCCGCCGCGGCCGCACAGTTCGCGCGAATTCATCCAAGCCATGGGCGCCTGGTTGGTGGAGGAAGGGCAGGGAGAGGGTTCGATTGTTCGCACGGCCTACGAAAACGACCTGCCGATTTTCTGTCCGGCCTTTTCCGATTGCTCGGCGGGCTTCGGATTGGTGGCGCATCAGCACGCCCGGGCCGATCAGCCGAAAGTATCCATCGACAGCGTGAAAGATTTTTACGAGCTGACGCAGCTCAAAATCAAAAATCCGACGACCGGCATTTTCATGCTCGGCGGCGGCGTGCCCAAGAACTTCACGCAAGATATTGTGGTGGCGGCCGACATTTTGGGCGAAGAGCCGCCGATGCACAAATATGCGGTGCAAATTACCGTGGCCGACGTCCGCGACGGCGCTCTTTCCAGCAGCACGCTGAAGGAAGCCAGCAGTTGGGGCAAAGTCGACACCGCCTACGAGCAAATGGTGTTCAGCGAAGCCACGCTAGCCCTGCCGCTCATCGCCGGCTACGCCTGGCACAAAGGCGGCTGGAAAAACCGCGAAGCCAAACACTTCGCCCGAATGCTCGAACCGGCAGGTGTTTCAGCGAGTTGAGGCGATAGGAAATCAACCGGCGTACAAGAATATTCTCTCGAGGAAATCCAGCCATGCTCACCAAAAGAGAATTTGTTTTTATCGTCGCTGTCGCACTGGTAACTTTTGCAGCAGTAACTTGGGCCCAATCGCCCGCAAAGCCTTTGCTGAAATCGGCCGCGTACGATTGGAGCAAAACACAGGCCCAAGCGAACAAGACCGGTTTTAAGCGGCAGTTTTTTGACGGACCTACGGCCACGCTTGAACAATTGGAATGCCATGCGACCACGGTCAATCCTGGGCAGGCCACGCACGCCCCGGTTCCGCAGCCAGCCGACGAATTAATTATCGTCAAAGAAGGAACGCTCGAGGCCCAAATTGATGGACAACCGCAACGGGTTGGACCGGGCTCGGTGCTGTTTACCGCAGCCAACGATTTGCACGGAGTGCAAAATGTGGGCGATACCCCGGCCACTTATTATGTCATCAAGTGCGTGGCCGCCGGGACGAAGAGTCCATAAGCTCCCTCGCCGTTGGCCAAGAATTACTCATCGTTGCCAAAGCGGATGTAGGAATCTTCCAGGTTGAACCGATCGTCGCGTGAGAACCTCAACGCCAATTTCTGGAATTGAAAGGCATCAGCAAATCTTGTGGATTAGCAGATTTGAGATTTCCGTATGGCGCGGCATCGCCTCGATTTGACCAGTGTTCGGATTCGGTTACAACGAATGCGAGCCATCCTTGCTAACGCTTAGCTGTTTTCGTTGAGGTCCATTGCTAGCTTAATGGCCCGACGAATTTCATTCATTACGTCGTTCGGAAGTGCGCCTAACTTGCGTTCAAGTCGGACGGTTGGCAGCGATCCAAGTCCTTGCACATTCGCGACCGAATCACGATCCAGAAATTTCAGCTTTGGAAGCGCAACTTCATAAGTGCTGCCGCGATTTTGTGTAGTCAGCGGCACATATAAAACTAGTGCCCGTGGCGGATTATCATCGGCGCGGGAAACAATTACTACAGGCCGCGTTTTCGCCGCCAAGCCCAAATCCGCCAACCACACTTCACTGGGCTTGGGGAGCATCGATTAAATCCAGAACTTCTTGTTCGACCCGACGAGAGCGAGCAACATCGACGGCATTAGAATCTGCCCATTGCATGATTTCGGCAACCTGCTGCCGCACTTGTTCCGCAGTATCGGGACGCCACTGGCGCAACTTTTCGTCGAGTTTTGCAGCGATTACGTCCATAGTGTTTTACTCCGACTCCAAAATAATTATATCATGGACGAAAACAATGCACATCGCCAATGCCAATAGATATTTCCACGGTGACCTCGTTGTTCCCCGTGGATTTGAGGAGCGCAAGATAACGGTGTCTCTCGCGAAGCGGTAAATCATTCGCCGAAGCGGATGTAGGAATCTTCCAGGTCCAGTTGATCGGTGCGCTGAATCACCGTTTGGCGCTGCTGGATTGCCTCGCCGAGTAATTTGCGATTGAGCAGAACGTGGGCGTTTTTAGGGTCGATTTGCAGCGCCCGGTCAAAATCGAGCTGGGCGGCAAAGTAATTTTGCATCAGGCACTGCAGAATGGCGCGGTTGTTGAGCGCATCGACATCTTCGGGATGCAACAGCAGCACGGCATTGTAATCGAGCATCGCCAAATCATATTGTTTGAGCATGCGGCGGGTAAACCCGCGGTTGAATAGGGCGTTGGCGAATTCCGGATTGATCACCAAGGCCGAATTGTAATCGGCCAAGGCATGCTGGAATTGCTGCTGCTCCAGCCAGGCGTTGGCCCGATTGAAAAAGCTGCGCGGATCGTTGGGATGGTCCAAAACCGCCTGATTGTACTTGGGGTCGATGGTCACCAGCGGATCGTCGGTCGCAAATGCCGCTACCGCCGACAGCAAAAGGCCGCCCAGAAAAACGCAGCCGCAGAGCATTCTCAACCATTTGTAATTCATTTTCGACTCGTTATATAGAAGTTCTTTGCAGCGACACGGCAATGGGCGCAGACCCGCACAACGGACACAGATTCGCATTAGAGCGTCTAACAAAATGAATCTTTACAGGAAGTAACTACAGGTCACGATGCAACCGAGCGTGAGCAGAGCTTTGTGAATGGAATCGTCACGTTCGTAACGGACGCGCAGGCGACGGAATTGATGCAACCAGGAGATCG
>DASRSD010000136.1 GCA_035656635.1 Pirellulales bacterium | reverse complement strand
TCGGACGATGTTACTGTTGCGCCCGCGTCATTTGTAAGCTTTTGCCATCGGTCGAGCAGTCTAATCGCGTTGGTCTTGGTCTGCTCCCTCGTCAAGCG
Source organism: Pirellulales bacterium (assembly GCA_035656635.1). NCBI lineage: Bacteria > Pseudomonadati > Planctomycetota > Planctomycetia > Pirellulales > Pirellulales bacterium. Next base: position 14,011 of record DASRSD010000136.1, on the reverse strand, counting down.
CAAAAGCAAATAGGTCGCAAGTCCGGTCATAGTTCCCATTACGCGGCAGATCTGATCGACGATCTGCCGGTAAATCGGCACATCACTGCCGGTCACAATCGAGATTTCAATCGGCATTGCACTGACCCATGTGGATTATATATAGTAGTACAGTATCAAGACTCGCCAACTCTGTCAATGATCTGGACAGATATTTCAAAAGAGAGTTTTGTGAACGAGATCGTCGCTCCACGGCGTCCCGTTCAATCGGCAGTCGATCAGACTGTTGGCGACGGCGATTAAGAGCCTGGGGACAAAACTATGAAACACATCAATAATTCCCGGCCTCTTGCGAGCTAGCAGACGTTTTGTCCCCAGGCTCTAAGTCAAACCACGATGCCGATTAATCGACAAACTACCGAAATTGACGGTGAGCACCTTCGGAAATTGATCTTCAACTGGTGCGACGGCGCAATTGACCAAGCTGATTTACATCGGCTCGTGGCAGCGCTATCGGCGAGTAGTTCCGCGCGGCAAATGTTCATTGAAACGATGTATATTCACGCGCGGTTGCAAGGGCAGCCGACAACTTCTGGCGCCCTGAGCTGGCTGACGGACAAAGCCTGCAGTAAGCCCGACATTGGGCATTAGGTCCCCAGTCATTCAAAGTAATTTCGATCCGACACACCGAAGCAGATTTGCGAGACTTTTGAAAACCTGATGGGGGCAGTTGCGACCGTTGACCTTCTGAAGTGTCGAGAAGGTGTCGCTCGTGACACATGCCGAAAAACCACCCGTTTTGACCCACGCGGCGATTCTCAAAACCTCATACGTTTGATGGCACAGCCACAGCATGCCGAGAAGCCATCCGTTTTTTGGGAATGGCTTTCGGAGTCGATGTTGACCGCAGGATGCCTCGTCAAACCAACCTTTTGTGGCTGTAAAACCACCGCTTCGCTATCATTTAGGTTATGTCCGATGTGACTCAACTTATCCAGGCCTTTGACAGAGGCGATCCGCGTGCAAGCGCGGAATTGCTACCCTTGGTATATTCCGAGCTTCGCAAGTTGGCTGCACAAAAACTTGCCCAGGAAAAGCCTGGACAAACGCTTCAGTCCACGGCGCTGGTGCATGAGGCTTACCTCCGGTTAGTAGATGGACAAGAGGTTCAACACTGGAACAGTCGCGGTCATTTTTTCGCAGCCGCGGCTGAAGCAATGCGGCGGATTATGGTCGAAAGCGCCAGGCGCAAGCAGCGCATCAAGCATGGCGGTGAACTGCGCCGGATACCGCTGGAAATCGTGGGGCCGGCAAAATACGAAGCACCCGACGAATTGCTGCGGATTGACGAAGCGATTTCCAAGCTTGCAGGCGAGGACCCTGCTGCATCCGAACTGATCAAACTCCGGTATTTTGCTGGATTGTCGGTAGAAGAGGCTGCCGCCGCGCTGGGAATCTCTCGTTCCTGTGCCTATGAACATTGGATTTACGCTCGAGCTTGGCTGCATCGTGAGGTTTATGGCGATTCAAAAAATTCCTGAATTTTTTGGAATTGTTCCGGACAAATGCCCCGCCCACGTCGCACTGTTTTGGCGGACACAAACTGGCTGGAATACTGCACAAGGAAAGCGGATGATGAGCGTTGATTCAAAGAATCCCCGCCAAATCTTCCTGGTCGCTGTCAAACTGCCATCTGACCAACGCGAGTCCTACCTCGTCGAAGCCTGTGCCGGCGACGAGCCTCTTCGGCAACGGGTGGCAGAGCTACTCAAATCGCATGAGGAAATCGGGAGTTTCCTCGATGCACCTCCGGCGGTAACGGACGCGTTTGAAACCCCTGGATCACCGCAATTCGGAGAAGGGACGCAGATCGGCCCGTACAAACTGCTGCAGCAGATCGGCGAAGGGGGCATGAGCGTTGTCTACATGGCCGAGCAGCAGAAGCCGGTCCGCCGCCGCGTGGCGCTGAAAATCATCAAGCCCGGCATGGACAAGCCGGCAGGTGATTGCCCGCTTCGAGGCCGAGCGCCAGGCGCTGGCCGTGATGGACCACCTGAATATTGCCCGGGTGCTGGATGCCGGCTGCACCGAAAGCGGCCGCCCCTACTTTGCCATTGAGTTGGTTCAGGGCATCCCCATCACTCAGTATTGCGACGATAAACAGCTCCCGCCCCAAGAGCGGCTGGAGTTGTTCGTCGAAGTCTGCCATGCGGTTCAGCACGCACATCAGAAGGGAATCATCCACCGTGATCTCAAACCGTCCAATGTACTGGTGATGATCTACGACGGCAAGCCGCTTCCCAAGATTATCGACTTTGGCGTTGCCAAGGCGCTGCATCAGCAGTTGACCGAAAAGACCATGTTCACGCAGTTCGGCGCTATCGTCGGCACACTGGAATACATGAGCCCGGAGCAGGCACAGTCGGATGCCATGGGCACCGATACCCGTAGCGACATTTATTCGCTTGGCGTGCTGCTGTATGAACTCCTGACCGGCACCACGCCCATGGATGGCAAAAAGCTGCGCTCGCTGGGCTACGCCGAAATGCTCAAGACCATCCGCGAAGTCGACCTCCCCAAACCAAGCACACGGTTGTCGCAGTCGCAGCACGACTTGGCAAATATCTCTGCGAAGCGGCACACCGAACCGCGCCGCCTGCAAAAACTCATCGCCGGCGATCTGGATTGGATCGTTATGAAGTGCCTGGAGAAAGACCGCACGCGGCGCTACGAAACGGCCAATGATTTGGCGCTGGAAATCCAGCGCCACCTGCAAAACGAAGCGGTCAGCGCTTCGCCGCCGGGACAATTTTACAAACTGCAAAAGATGGTCCGGCGGAACAAGCTCGCATGCACGGCGGCCGCCTCCGTAATGCTGGCACTTGCTTTGGGATTGGCAGCGAGCCTGTGGCAAGCAGGCCGCGCGGAGCGCGGAGCGCGAAGCGGCAAGGGCAACCGCAGCGTTAGCTGACGCGCAGCAACAAAAGGCGTTGGCGGACGAGAATTTTCGCGAGGCCCGGGGAGCCGTGGAAGATTTGCTGAGAATTTCTGATGAGCGCCTCAAGGACCGACCCGGACTGCAACCGCTGCGCATCGAGCTGATCAAAGCGGTCATCGACCGATACGAGCCATTTTTATCAAAACCCATTGCGGATCCGACCCCGCGCGAAGAACTGGCCAGACTCTACGCGCGCTACGGACAACTGCTGCTGGAGCGCACCGAAGTTTTCGACCAAAGTGTCATGGACGCGTTTGAAAAGGCACGCAAGCTTCAGGAGCAATTGCTCAACGAACATCCGGGTGATCGGCTGTTGCGCCAAAACCTGGGCTGGACGTGCATCCTGGAGGAATGGCGACCGCACACGATACCACCGACGCCAGAGCAAGCCGGGAGGCAGGCCATCGAGACTTTCAGAAGCTTGGTTGCGGAAGATCCCAGCGATCCGTTCGCGCGAGACGATCTGGTGTGGGCCTTGTGGCGGACGACTCGATATATCGATCCGGCTGAGGCCCTCCAGGATGTGAACGAATCCATCGCCCTTGGCGAGCAATTGGTGCGGTGCTATCCCGCATCGGCGGAATTTCGACGTGAAGTAGCAAACGCGCTGAACGTGAAATCGATCGTTTTGCTCTCTTCCAAGCCAACTCCGCAGTCCGCGGCGGCAGCCATGCCTTTTCGTGTCCGAGGTCTGGAGCTGCACAAGGCAATATGGGCGGATATGAAGGCTGCCCGCCCCGCGATATTTCAACCGGAGCGTCCCCAAGGGGATGAAGCGAGAATCGTCAGCATAAGTCCCAGTCCCATGTGGGCCGAATTCGACGTCGCATTGCTTTCCGATTTCCTCGCAAATCTTTACCAGGTGCAAGGCGATTGGCCGCATGCCGCCGAAATGGACGACCAGGCAACGCTATTTTACAAGGATTTGGTGGAACATAATCCGACCGTGGCGACATTTACCAGAGAACTTGTGTACGTCTTTAACGGCAAAATCGAAGCAGCCAAGCAGGACAACGATCGCCAGCAAGTCGCCGCCTGGTCAAAAGACGCCGTGGCATTCTGGAACCGCCAGTTGGATCTCCATCCGGACGTGCCGGATTTGAAGAAATACGCCGACGATGCAGCGAAGCAGGACTCGGAAGTCGCCAAGTGGCTGGCGACACCGTCCAAGCAGCCGTAGGTTCGGATGTATGCCGTGCAGTCCGTAGAGTACTCACGATCTAAACCCGTTCAGAGGACCTGCGCGTGAGCCAAATCAAAAAATGACCATTTATTGGGACTGAGTTGAAACTCTGGTTCCAAGCAACTCTCAGGGCCTAAGACAGGTTGACAGATTGAGCCCGAGGACGACAATGCGGCAATGAAGAAGCTCACAAGTACGCCCGCAGCGATAGCGCAATTGGTTAAAGAATATCCAGCCAAGAATCCAAGCGAGATTGCTAAGATGGCCAAGGGCTTGGGTTACACTGCCGTCAGCACTTCAATCGTGAAAACGATCATGGCGAAAATGCCGCGAGGCAAATAAATCAGTGTCCTGATGTGAAATGGTCGAACGCGTAGGCAATTTCACAGCCAATCGCCTCGCTTGCATTCAATCCAACGTCATACTTCGTTTACTTTCTGGAACCTTGCATGCTATTTTCAAAGGCCTTTGCGATCATTTCCCACGACGGGCTCTTTTGAGCCCTACAGCACTCCGCGCACGAAGTGCCATATCCCTCTGCCGGTACGACATTATCAGAATGGATATATTGAACTGGATGGCATGGTGGTAATTTCCGACGTGGCACGTGCCGGGATGTTCTGGCTTGTCCCAGCCGATGAATTCGAATACTACCAATGCCAACAGGCTGAGTTTCATCAGCCCTGAGTCCAGATGTCATTCATATAGTACCGAATTAGACTCAGCCCCCAGGCGTGTCTAAACTCATTCCATTGAGGGATCAGCCGAGGCGTTCCGTAAACTCATCTCTCCGTTCAATCTGACACGCACTCGTGTTTTTGGCCGCCAAATTGGTTCGTCAAACAAAGGGTTTAGTTTAGCCACCAATTGGAAGCGGCTGCCGCCCGGCCTTGAATGCCCAGACGATCCGGCGACAAACAGCAGGAGGATGAGAATGTTCTTCATGGTCACCAATCAATCGGTTGGCATCTTCTAATTTGCCGTAAATCCGCTTCGGCTGGTGCTTTCCGGTTCAATTCCCGCTCAAGTAGTGCCTCCGGCAATTACCCCCCAATGGGGGTCGACAGTTAGATGTCAGCTGCGGCGGCGGCAACTTTTAATGCGACGCCCTCTGGACATTGAACAATTACTAGGTATCCTTTTAAGTTAAGGTTAAGGAGAAATTTTAAGCAAATTCGCAAGTTTCTTTTGTCTGACTGACACAATCGTAACATATCTAGTGTAGAAATCGAGTTTGTGGGGAGTGAGCGGTAGCACGACACGAAAAGGAGGGTACGCGTTTTAAGAAAACAGTTCGTCCTGTTTTGGGGAATGAACCCTCAGTTGCGGAACAGAGAGCGGCATTCGTCTCGCAACTTTGAAACCCATCACTTGGAGAACCCCCCATGACCTCGTCTCGCATTTTAGTTTTCACGGCATTTGCCGCAGCCGCGTTGGTTTGCGGAAATGCATTGGCCAGCACCGTCGCCACGGTCGAATCAACCGAACCGATTACTTCGACAGCCACGGTCGCCGGACAAACAATTGGTGACCCGGGTAACAGCGACCCGGCGGCAATTGTCACGGCCATTCTCAACACGCCCGGGACGGTGAATGGATTTACCACTAGCAGTTGGGCGTTTCTTGCTAATGACGGCACCGGCTCGATCGATGTTTTCGCAACGGCAACTGCGCTGTCCGGCTTTGGCTATGCTACACCAGCCGTAGGAGATCAAATTGGCGCTAGCGGCAGCTACTCGCCTTTCCATCAGATTGCTGAGTTGGGATCGTTAACGGGAATCGGATTAATCGCTCAGCCAGGCTCGACCGTAGTCCCGCAAACCGCCACCATTCCACAATTGAATATCAGCCCACAAACGGTTGGCAATGGTAACCAAGAATTTCTTTGGACACTTCATAATGTGACGATTACCGACATCGCCGGGGGTAATGGCACTTGGGGAAATGGCAAGACCGGCACTGCGGCGAACCTTTCGTACACCGTCACCGATAGCAGCAGCAACAGCATGGTGTTGTTCTATTGGCCCACCTCGTACTCGTCGATCGACGCTGCAATGTATGGCCAGCCCATTCCCACCGGACCGGTTGATATCACGGGTTTTATGTCAGTATTTGCAGGCCCTCCTGCGGTACCAGAGTTCACGCCGATCCTGGTGACCCCCGTTCCCGAGCCATCGGCCTTCGTTTTGGGTGGCTTGTCGCTGCTGGGTTTGCTGGCAGCGCGAAAGCTGCGCGCTTCGGGTAACCCAAGCCGCGCAGTTTGAGATTACGACACTAGACCGCCTGCTTCCAAATTGGCCCACGTGCGGTCTGAATAACAGGGCCTAACGGCGCTGCTCGTCCAGCGCTTGACCAATTCCCAGAGGGCCACGGTTTTCACCGATGGCTTTCTGTTTGTATTCCCCCTTTATTCTCGGAGAGAAATGTTCTTCCGCGCGAAGATCATTTGGAGGCTAAATAATGAAAACGATCATGGCTTCTTGCGTACCCTTGTTGGCGATTATTATCGCGATAGAAAGTTTAGCAAGCACTGCCTCCGCGCAATCGCTCATCCCGTTCGTCGCCAACGCCACAAATAACGCCACCGTACAACCAACCGGTCCACGGGCTGCTCCTAACGGCCAGTTGTTTTTGGATACGGAGGGCGACGATAGCGATCCCACAAACTTCAGCAGTTTTGCTGTTATCGATTTCAACCTGGCATCATTCCAGCTGGGAGGGTCGCCTTTCGTCAATGTCAGCAGCGTGACGCTGCAACTAACCGAAAATGATGCGGCGTTTTCCAATCCGGGCACCATCAGCGTTTACCAGACCAACGCTACCGGTGTCGATATTTCGGCGAACAACACCAGCTTAAAGTATCAAGTCGGCAACAATGGCGCCGCTGCCGTCGATCCCTCGTTATTGCCGCTGTCGAACGAGTTAGGCTCGGCCCCATTTACCACGACCGGCAACCCCACCAATCCCAGCCTCAATGGCACCGTGCATACCATTTCGCTAACTTTTTCCAATTCCGACGGTTCCTTGACGGCCTTTAAAAGCGCACTGAATAGTGGAGGTTCACTGCGGCTGGTGATTACTCCCGACACACACGATACGGCCGCCACTTTCTCCGGCTTCAATAACACAACCTTCCCCGGACTTTCATTATCGTTCACCGGCAGTCTTGCTGGGGCAAATTGGGATACCAATGGCGGCACGGCCGGTCTGGGTGGAACGGGCATCTGGGATAATTCAAGCAGCAATTTCAACGATCACGCCGATGGCACCGGTACGCTGCACGCTTACGATCCAAGTAGTCTCGTCATTTTCGGGGGCACGGCTGGCACGGTGACCATCGCCGCCGGAAGCGGCTTCGGCGTGGTGGAAAACGGTGGCCTGTTAATCGCCTCCAATGGTTACATTTTTCAGGGCGACACCACCAATTCCACCACCATCAACAACACCGCGCTGAAGTTGGGCGCCGTCTCGGCTGGAGTTCCGGCATCCATCCTAATTCCCACCAGCAACGTCACCGCGACAATCAATGCGAAGGTCACTGGAACTAACGGATTAACGCTCGCCGGCGCCGGCACGCTCGTGCTGGGCTCAACCAGCAACGATTTCACCGGCGGTGTCACGCTCAGCGGAGGCACGCTCTCCGTTTCCTCCGACGCAAATCTGGGCGATGTTTCCAACGGCATCATCCTGAACGGCGGCGCCTTGAAAAGCACCGCCAGCAGCCTGTCCTTGAATTCCAATCGCGTTCTTTCCGGCAGCGGCGGCGGATTGGATGTCGCACCCAATAGCACGCTCACGGTTAACAGTCTGACCAACATGGGCGGCGCGCTCAGCCTGACAAATTCCGGAACGGTCTCGCTTGCAGCTTCCGGAACCAACGTGTTGGCCGGAATTGCCATTGCCGCCGGCGGCAGGCTGACGGTTGCTGGCAATGTGAATTTCGGCAACACGTCCGGCCAGTCGATCAACGTCGGCAGCGGAAGTTTGCTGACCATCAACGGCAATGTCACCGCCGGTCTGAAGCTCACGATCAACGGTCCGGGCACCGTCGACATGCAGGGGAATAATTCGACGATTAATCTGGCGGGTGTGTCAAACGGAAATCTGCAAATCGGCAGCGGTGGCTCACCTGGTCCGCTGGTGAAGGTCCACAATTCCACCAGCCTAGGACACGGCGCTTCGTTTGCTCAAGTCTATAATTTCTTTAATTCCGGAACGCTTTATGCCGACGCCGCCAGCCCCATTACCATTGATAACACGGTTCGCCTTTCGCTCGGCAGCACCGGCGCTACCTCCGCCAACCCCGCCATCTTCGATGGTGACACCAACCTGACTTTCAATGGCACTGTCGCGCTGTTCGAAAGCACCTCTTCCACCAACCCCATGCGGATTGCGGTCAATAATACCACCAGCTTCAACGGCGGCTGGACTCCTCCCTTTGTGGCCGGCACGTTTACCAATCCAAATGTTATTCTCTCCGGCAATGGAACCTTGAATTTGGCCGGCACGCTTTCGGAAGAATTGCCGGTGACGGTCGACAAGTTGAAAGTCAATGTGAACAGCAGCATGTCCAATAATGCGGCCAGCTTTACCATTATCGATAGCGGTAAAGTGACCGGCGGCGTCGACAACGCTTTGGCCACCGGCTCGTCGCTTACATTGGGCGAATCCGTGAATCATACCGGCGGCACGTACGCCACCGGGGGACACAATCAAACGCTGAATACGCTTTCCCTTCAAGCCAATTCCACCATCGATCTGGGCGGCAGCGGCAGCTTGACTTTTTCCGGCGGAAGCGCCGGCGGCTGGAACTCAGGCACCGTTTTGCGAATTAGCAACTGGGTTCCCAACTCCGGCAATCCTACCGGAGCTTCCGCCGTCACCCCGCTGCTGATCGGGTCCAGCGACGCACTCACCTCGGCGGAGAAAAGCTCGATCCATTTTACGGGCTATCTATCCGGTGCCAAACAGGTTTTGGGAACCGGCGAAATACTTCCAGCCTTCACCACGACGCTGCTGTTGGGCGATTTGAATCAAGATCATCATTTTGACGCCGCCGACATTCGCTTAATTGAGGAAGCGCTGACCAACCCATCCCAATACTTTACCGATATCCACAACAGCACGGGCGAAACCACCTTCGGACTTGCCGACTTGCTCGATGTAGCCGACGTTAACCATGACGGTTTGGTCACCAATGCCGATTTGCAATATATGCTCGCCGCGCTCAAAACCGGCCACGGCAGCTTGGAGAATGTGCCCGAGCCTTCCACTATTTTGTTGCTCGGATTGGCATTTCCCGCCCTGGCCGCAGCTGCCCGCCGCAAAGGCAAACGGGCATAATGTAATCGCGCTCTCGACCGGCATTCCCAATTTTCTGCGAGAAAGCCATCTGGCAACCATAACCTTCTCATCGCACAATCAACGCACGGCCAGCGGATCTAGTTCGGTTCAGAAACAGACTCTCCGCCGTTGCGTGTGCCTAAGGCCCGCCAGGTGTTCAGGTCAATGTTTTCGCTGACGCTGGTCACGTGCCCGTCGCCAAAGCAAACGTTGACGATGCCGACATGGTAGCTGCGGGCCGCAACAATCGCATGCTCGCCAGGCGTATCGAAAATGTTGCTGTAGTTGCCGCAGTCATATCCCACCCAATTCGGCGGTGCCACGTGGTTATAACATGTCGAAACATAGCCTGCGATGGGCCAACCGTCGGTATAGTTGGCAGGATATTGGGTCTGATCCCGATCCCACCGGCCCATCGCCATAAAATCATAAGTGCTCGCCGCTGTCGGCGCATTCACGCACGAGGTCATCATCAAATTTACGTCGGTGGTCACATTCATGGTAAGGTCTTGGTGCAACGGACCGGTAGCGTCATCCCGGGTCGCCAAATCCTTTCCCGCGGTGCGCAGGCTGCCCTTGGTCCGCTCGGAGAAAAAGGCGGTTTTCGATAAGCCATCCGGAAAGTCTTTAATCCGCAGCGCTTTGCCGATGGTGAAGGCGCCGTTGCCGCCACAAACGCTCCCGTTGATTTGAGTCAGCGTCATTGGCGCGCCGGCTTTTGCCCACCCACCGTAAGGTGTGGAGCCGCCAAAATTATACCGGTAATTGTTTTCTGAAATCACCGCCCCGGTGTTCGGATCGCTGGGACAAATGAAAATGCCTGCTGCCGAGGCGAATGCAGGATAACTGGCATTAAACGGGCTCCCTTTTGGATTCTCCATCACGGTGCTGATCGGGTACGTAAAGTCGATCAAATTGAAAATTGATTTCTCCTCCATGAACGGCAATAGCCAAATGTGCACCGAGTAAAAACCTGTCTTCGTGCTCTGGTCAGCAGGGTTGACAGTGGTATAACTTGTACCACCTTGCTCCGTTAACGCTCCGCCGGCGCCGGGTTTGGCAAAATCTGGCAACATGCGTCCTTGCGGATACGCCTTCTTCGCGCTTTCGTAGGTGCACAATCCCAGTCCGATCTGCTTCAAACTGTTGCTGCACTGCGCCCGGCGAGCCGCTTCCCGTGCTGATTGGACGGCAGGCAACAACAGGGCAATCAAAATGCCGATGATGGCAATCACCACCAACAACTCGACCAGCGTAAAACCGCCTCTCCGGCCCCTGAAGTGCTGCCGGCGCACACCCTGAAGAATGCATCTGCTGGAATAAAAGTGACGCGGGTTGAGAATTGCTTCCATAGTTCACCAGTTGAGATGGATAGTTCGCGGTTTAGATTTGGAGCCGACTTCTCTCCGGTCAAGGCGTCCAATCGAAGCGTTTGCGACATCACTACTGAATGGGAATTATTGTGGCGGTGGAAGCGACCGCCACTTTCATTTCGCAATAATCCTAATCTGCAAGAGTTAAAACCTGGTTTGTGGTTGATTTCGATTCCCTAATAATCTAGCGATTTGGTCCTATGTCTGGAAGAGCCGGATGGCGATCTTCTATTTGCCGTTGAACGATTCAATCTCTTTTTAACATGGCTCCGAATAATTGAAATACTAAATATGATTACGATTAGCCCTAAAACCAGCCTCTTAAGAGAGATTGTCCCATATAATAAGCCGTCGTTGTCCGTCGCAACAGCGATCATTTGCATCGGTACGTCGATTGGGATGGTTTCGGTCTTTACCGGTCGTTTCTTGGTCAAAACGTCGGAATAGTTAACCTTGACCGCTATCGGATTAACCTTTGAGATTTGGATTGTTCGTGTTCAAATCGTCGGCATCATTGATGCATAGACTTGACCATGCCCTCTGTTTTCTTTTGACGTTCGGTAGTGTAGGATTTCAAACCACTAATTTGGTACTGTGACATCTGAGCAGGATGTCTGCAGCCGTGAAATGCCAGGTCGATTCCGATAGGTGACACCCTTGAAAGCCGGGAGATCCTGGCGTTGTCGACAGTATCCGAGGTCGGAACGTGACAGGTTGCCGAACAACGCTGGCCAAATGGAGCTGGCAATTCCTGGCGAACTGCGGGCTGTACGGAAATGGTCATGCGTTATGGATTTGTGCCTGGACCACGCAATTAAGGTTTGACAATCGTCCTCTGCCGAGAACCTCGGCAATACCTTGATAGCATTTTTCACACTATAATCCCTTTAACAATCTAGAGTTGCAGGCTACGAGAGCGTGACTCGGAGACTCGTCTTCTTCGTTTTTCAGCAATTAAACGTCCACCCTGGTATGCCGTTTCCATTCAGCCGAAGGCATCTTCGAATCGAAGTTTTTCAACCCATTACCGAAAGGGCCATGCTGCCATGTTACGTCTTTCACCAAACGAATCGGCGCCCGGTTGATGCCTTCGGTGTGCCCGCCAGCTTCATCGCTTTTGAAGCTTGCATCAAGGCTAATAAACGTCAATTAGCCGACAGCGTCCAGTACGCCCCGTCCCGAATCCCGCTCCCTTTAACTCATCGCGTTTAGAGAAAAACGTATTCAACCGCGCCAACGCCAAACGAAGCGAATGAGACCCATTTCCAAGAAGAATGTAGTCCAACCGATCAGGCCCATTGCGACCAATCGTGCGAACGAAAACTCAATGAGGGTGTCAGTGCAGGGTTCCGTTCTTTCACTTTCATGCGTAACTGTATGCTCGGGGCGCCGCCTCAGGGCACAGGTATGAACCAAACATGACCTGTCGTGGCCGGGACAGTCTCGGTCTGCTGGTCAGTAACCGTCTTCTGCCGAGAAACTGATTCCGTTTTGAACGGCCATCCCAAAAACCGGAACAGGATGAGGACAGCGCAGGCGCCAGCAGCCAATCCGGCCATTCGCACCGCCTTTGTAGCTTTGCCGAGGTCACCGGCCCTGGCCAAGTCAAGCGATATTCTTCCTCCAGCAATTGCGGTAGCTACGGTAGCCCCGATCAAGCACATGCTGATCACCACGGCAACGACCTCCGTTTACCGACGGATCGGTCAATGACTAATGGCGATCAAATAAATGGTGCTGACTTTATTGCACCGGCAGACTTTGCTCAAAGGACAGGCTTGTCCCTCGCAACCGTAGGGCGCTACATCAAATCCGGTCGCATCCCTTCATTGCAACCTGCCGGATTTCGTGGTCGACGGCTAGTTCCCGTCTCGGCACTTGCGCTACCGCCGGTAGCGAACGAAAAGACCCCGGCAACGCTGACTACTCCCGTAACACTTCTTCAAAGCGCCTTTGAACTGCCCAAGCTCCTAAGTAAAGAAGGGATAGGTAAACCAAGACGAGCATGAACCAGATCAGTCGGCGGAAAGCCGAACTGTGGGAAATTGCCCGGCAAGCAACAACCAGCTACTGGCCTTCCATGGCCGCCAGAATGCCCGACTGGTCCAGGACTTCGCATTGAATTAGCTGCTGCGCCACTTGTTCGATGCGCTGCCAAGTCTCCGGTTCTTCCACGCGACGCAAGACTTGACCCCAATAGAAAACATTCATTCGGGGGACCTCGAAGGGCGCTAGCTCACGTCCCCAGAAGGAGAAGTAATAGAAGGCCAGGTCGTTATGCACATCAGGTCGAGCCCACAGGATCTCATAACACCTGTCGCGGAAGTGATTCTGGAAGGCGGGGCAACGGACCAGATGATGGTGATGCTCTATCGCCAACATCTCGGCAATGGAGCCGGCCAACAGGAAAAACAGGTAATTCTCCAGTCTCCGTTCGTCCGTTGCTCGCCCCATTCGTAGCGGGCAGTATTCGTCGGCCGACTGAAAGATGGAAGTAGTCAGTTGCTCCGGCGAGCGTCGCAGACCGACGCGTTCAATATGTATGCCGTATCGAACGGCCATGACGGCATGGCCGGCTTTGTGATAAGCCCGGCGATGGCGCCGGGGCATCCGGGGGAATATGGATTTCATTGTCTTGGAATGTGTGGAGGAATTTTCCGCTGGACAGAAGCACATTCGCATCCAGAGGTGGAATTGGCGCCCACAGATTGAATGGGTGTGGCCAGGGTCGTACAATCGAAAGACCCTTCAAGAGAAGTAACAGCGCGCGCGCCAATCGGCCCACGGCATCACCTCAACGACAAAGGAAACCTAAGAGCGGCCCAAACACGGCCGCATGAAAAACAATTTGAACGACGCGCGAGCGTCAAGAACTGCTTTCTAGAAAATTGCGACCCTGAGCCAACAGGCTCTTGTATTCGGCAGAAGCAGCACCTTGAGCCGCGTCCCGCAAGGGACGCTGGCCATGTGCTGTTCTGCCGTACCCTGTCGCAAGGGTTCTAGTGCCGTCGTCGGTTAATTGTAGCGGTATCCACAGTGTTGGAGGTAGTTGCGGCATTCGCTTTCGGTGAATAGATCGAGTACTTTGCCGCAGAGTTGCCAAAGTTTGTCGGTGGTTCGCTGGGCACCATCGCG
>DASRSD010000135.1 GCA_035656635.1 Pirellulales bacterium | reverse complement strand
AGCGCGACCAACGGTCGCGGCTTTATAAGAGGAAAGATCACCACCGGTCGCGGCTTGATGCTGCTGACCATTGACCCCTGACCCCTGACCACTTTCTACGATCGACCCCTGACCACTCTCTTGCCCCGCCGGCAGCAGCGGCAAACGGATGGGGCTGGTCCAAACGAACAGCAGCAGCAGCTTCACGTAAGCCAGCCGCCAAATCCAGGAGCGCAAGCGCGAAGATCGCTGTCGCAACAGCAGCGTCAGCAGCCAGGCAATGGCAATCACCAGTGCCGCTTGCCAACAAATTCGCCACATCCACGCGCCCCAGCCAGGGCCGGCTGCGTATAGCGATGCTAGCCACGCGCTCATGTCGATTTCTCCTGATTGCCGTTGGTTGCGGTCCACTGCACTTCGCGCAGCAATTGCTTCAGGCGTTGAACTTCGCTCGGCGTAAGCTCGTCGGGCTTTTCCACCAAGTACGCCACAAACGGCGACAGCGAGCCCCCCAGCGTCCGCTCCACGAACCGCTGCACCAGGCCGCGATCGAGCTCGGGCTTGCTCAAGCGGGCCGAGTAATGAAATTTTCCCTCCACCTTTTTTCGCGTGAGAAAGCCTTTGCGCAAGAGCCGGCCGACCATCGTGGCCACGGTGGTGCGGGCTTTGCCCGTATCGGCGGCGACTTGGCGGGCGACATCGCCCACCGTAACCGGCTGATGCTCTTGCACGATTTGCAGAATTTCCAATTCCGCCTGACCCAACTTGCCCGGCATCCGTGACATAATTTCTCTCCTACACGCTAATTGCAAATTACTAATTATCGCTAATCGCTAATTTCTCGCTTTTAACTGCTAGCTCCTAATCACTCGCCTCTGCTCTACCCTCTAATCCCTAATCCCTTTGCCTCACTGACTACCTTTGTAGACACAATGTAGCAAAGTCTACAATTGTCGTCAAGAAGTTTGTCGAAGATTTTTTCCTGACCGAGATTTAGCCCCGGGCTTTGCCCGTGGGCACAAGGACGGCCACGCCGTCCGGAATCCGGGAATGCCGAATGTCGCCGTTTAGCCGCCACCGCCCTAGCGGAGCGCACCACCCGTCCCTGCATTGCACACTTTGAAGCGCTTATTGCTCGCAAACGACGCGGAAGCCGATGTCGTAGGTGCAGCGCGACGGATCATGGTTGTCGCGGAACGCACAGCGGCAGTGAAACGCGTCGTTATTCCAAGTGCCACCCCGGAGGACGCGTTCGGAACCTTGCGGCCAACCCTGGGGGTCGTCGGCTTTGGAACTGGAATAATCTTCCGAATACCAATCGGAACACCATTGTTCGACATTGCCAAGCATGTCGTACAGGCCGAAGGCGTTGGGGCGAAAGCTGCCGACCGGAGCCGTGAAAACAAATCCATCGCGGCTGGCGATGGCAGAAAAGCCGGGAAACTTCTCTTTGGACGAGCTGTCGGCGACGTTTTCATATTTTGACAGCGTTTCCGGGTCATCGCCGAAGTAATAGTGGGTGGTGGTGCCGGCGCGCGCAGCATACTCCCATTCGGCCTCGGTCGGGAGGCGATATTTTCGGCCCTCTTTTTTGCTTAGCCACTGGCAAAAAGCGTGCGCGTCGTTCCAGCTAACATTTACGACGGGATGATTGTTGGTTTGTTCAAAACCTGTGTTCCAGGGAACAAAGCGCGTGGCGCGCAGCAGCGGTCCGGCTTTATCTTTGGGATCGTACCCCCAGCCCCCTTTGTCGTCTTTTTCGCATTCGCATTTGTAGGCGGAATCGGAATGTTTCATGCTGTGGTAGAAATCAAGGAATTGGCCGAGAGTGACTGCATACGTACCTAAGTAAAACGGCTTGGTAATTCGCACGCGATGTTGTGGCCGATCGTCGAGCATCCATTCTGGTTGCGCATACGGGAACGCCTGACGAAGTTGCTCCGTCGTCTCACCGGTCCCCATCATGAATTCGCCGGCGGGAATCAGCGTGAGCTTCAAGCCGATACTATTGGTGATTGTTGGGCCAGGTTGGATGGGAGTGGCTGGCGGCGAATTGCTTTCCGGCGATGTTGCGGAGCGCGACAATGCGATTTGCGAAGTGGTAGTTGCTGCTGGCTTCGAAGATGGCGCCAGTGCATTGTTCGAGGGCGATGCAGGTAGGGGGCGGGTCCGGGCTAAGACAAACATGCCGGCGACATCTTGGCCCTTAATCTCGACCGGTCTTTGTGAGGTCGTGTGTAAATCGCGCTGAGCAGCCAGTGAAACTGTGTCGCACAAGTAGTCGTACAATTCGCTGCTGAGGATAATATGATCGCCGTTCAGATCGGCGGCCCCCTCTAAACCCTTAGTCAAGTAATAAGTGAAAAGCCCGTGTTTTTGCGCGGGGAATTCCTTCGAAGTTTCGTTATACATGCAACTGGCGAGCGTTATGAGTCCTTCGCCGTGCAAGGCCGGTCCCGCGCCTTCAATGGATGGGGCAAAGGCCTGATTGTTGTTGCTACGTTCGCCCGATCCGGCATGGCAGCAATCGAGAATTAAAAGTTTTTGGGTGGCGTGGCAATCGCGCAATGCGTCGCGCAGTTCGTTAATGCGCACCGCAGTGAGCTTGGGATTATCGTGCGACCAATCCAGCGGCATGACATACCCGGAACCATCTTCACCGATCATTCCGTGGCCGGCGAAGAACAACAAAGCCGTGTCGCCGACCTTGCAATTGGCAAACCAATCCTTCATTTGGTCAGTGAGGTGGTTCCGCTCTGGCTGTAGTGGCCGATCCACGTCGTCGGTCATAAGCAGAATATGCTGCTCCGGATAACCGCAGTACTTGGTCAAATCGTCCTTGAGGAGCCTGGCGTCGGCCACGCTGTAATTGAGTCGGGGAACCGTTCGGTCATCGTATGCGTTGCAGCCGATGACGACGGCCCATTTTTGTCCTTCGTCGAATTGCTTCGGATCCTCGACAAGGGTGATTTGGCGCGTGCCACCAGTGGGGACGGGTTCGTCGAAGGCGAATGCTAGTCGCGAATCGGCGCCCTGTCGTGCATCCTGCGTGGGCGGGCGGCGACTGTCCATTGAGTTGTGAAATAGTCCGTAAATGAGCGCGATGACCAGTCCGATTGTGATTACCGCACCGATTGTGCGAAGTCTTATTCGCGGCGGCTCGATCCTTCTCAGGAAGCTTTTCCCACTATCCGGCGTGGCATGCACCCAACTGCGGACAATTTGTATCACCTGGGAATCGCTGAGCGCGGTGCCGTTTTTCGGCGCGGCAATGAGGGTGTTTCCAAACGCCGCGCCGTCGAACCAGCGACGATCACGCCTGGCAGCGGAAGCGTGCGCCGTTTCGGCCGCTTGCAATTGCTCATACAAGCCCAGAAGCGGTAGTTTGTGGACAGGGTCGGTGGAGAAGATCCATTTCCACGGCGTGGTTTCGTCGTAGACCGCCAAAAACAAATACGGCTTGCCTTGCAACGCCGGCTGTGGCTCGCGGCACCAATCGCAGAACAGCAAACTTTTCGGGTTGCGAAGGTACAGGCCGAGCGATTTCCGCGGCGCTCCGGGAAGCTGAACTGGCCACACTTGGCCACGCCTGACATCTTCGGCAAACACTTCGCGATCGTGCTTAAGAAAAGCACGTTCGCGAGCGAATTCAATATCAGTTGCGGGAAATGGGCTGTTGAATGGATCGACACCGGCCTGCGCGGCGGCGATGATGCGATCGGCAAGCATGCGCCAACGAGCTAAAAACGCGGCGCCAGCGGACGCAACCGAAAGGTCTGGCCCGGCCGATTGACGCAGGGCCATGAAGATACCTTTAAGCGAAGTTTCCAACGACACGTTGCCAGGCCTAAGTGCTTCACGATTAAGCGCTGCGTAGCTTGCGAAACCGGCGCAGCCGGCAGGTAGTTTCTCACCGGCGAGTTGTCGCTGTACGAACTCAGCGGCCAAGACGTCATCTAGTGTGGGATCGGCAGAGACGACGATCGCTACGATTGGTTCGGTTCCTTGAGGAAACGCCGACGGGCCTTCGCGGAAGGCAAGTTCGGCGAAAGCACGACGCGCGTTTGCCGCATCGGGCTGTGAGCAAATCAGTAATTCACCCAGGTTCGACCGGCCGATTTCCGGTGCAGATATATGTCGAAGAACCAGTTGCATCAGAAATCCCTACGCGTTGCAGGAATCAGTTGGTATCGACCGAACGGATAGGAATACTTGGAATCATTCCGCCGATGTAACTCCCCTTCAGTTTAGGTGGATCGCCGGAAGAGTGCAAACCAGGATCTTCTCCGTCGTCTTGGAATATGACTACGATCAGATATCTACCCAACAGCCGTACTTTTGAATTGAATGGGGTCGAGGATAATCCCCGAGGCCCAAGAATCCATTGACTTCATTACATCCTGGTGGAGTATTCGGGCTAATGTTAGATGGATCGGTGCATTTTATTTCCGAGACCATCGACTTCTTGACTTTACGATGCTTGGCGACTCGTGACGATGGGGAAGCGACTAGCCTCTAGCTGTCAGCATTGGATACGAGCGTTTCTCAGCGTCCAAACGCACTTTTTGCGACTTCGAGCATAGAGGTGATCTTAGGAAATCAATCTCGCAAAAAGTAAAGGAGTT
This sequence comes from Pirellulales bacterium, assembly GCA_035656635.1. Lineage (NCBI taxonomy): Bacteria > Pseudomonadati > Planctomycetota > Planctomycetia > Pirellulales > Pirellulales bacterium. Next base: position 36,880 of record DASRSD010000135.1, on the reverse strand, counting down.
TGTCATGAAAACTTTACCACTCCTAACTGTTTTCTCGGCGTTAATAGTTGTCATCGGAACATTTGCGGGGCATGGACGGCCCTCATTCACTTGCGGATTACCTTTAGTGCGCCGACGTGCGGGTAAATTGGAATTGCAGTATCGCCGTCGAAGCCAGCAAATACTTCATCGCTTACGGCCGAGATATCGTTGTCCGCCAACAGGTCAGTTATTGGCGAAGGGTCGACAAACGAATCCGCCGCGATCGTGCGACTTATGCTTCCCACTTCGGCATTGGGGACAAGTTCAATCCATTGCGCGGTACGAGCACCTGATGTTATTGTGGGGGAAAGTGCTGCTGCCTTTGAAGAGTCTGCAAACAATTCGTCGAGGCCTCGCGCGATAGACGGGGTTGAATTTTTGGTCGAATTTGAAGTGGTTTGATTCAATACAACCGCCATTCCGGCAGCGGCAGTGCTCACGACGAGCGTCAAATCCGTCCCATTGTACTAGGGCGTGACGGCCAAACCACTGGCGAGGCCGGTGGCATGAATCGTATCAAATTGTCGGTACGCGATGCATAGGTCATCACCGGGAAGCTGTCACCTGGGGCGGCGTATAACCGGGTGCAAACTGCACGTCCAATGTGCCGGCCAACGAGGCGGTAGCGGCGATCGCGACAAGGCCAAATTGGCTTATCACAGTGCCCCCAATATCAACATGAGTCGTGCCGGCGGAGCTTTGGGAAAACGCGTCGATGAATTGCACTGAACTTCCGGCCGCGGCGGAAACGATTCCCGCATTCGGCACGGCAAGATTGGCGATCTGTAAGATGGCACGATTGACTGCGGCGAGCGTTCCCTCATTTAGCAATTGACGCCGCGGTGAAACGAAACAGGCGAAACCCTCTTATTTCATCAGCGAAGAGGATCAGCCTAAAATAATTGACGATGTAAGAGCCATTTGATTTGAATTGCTGGAGCTTAGTAAAACGCTAATGCCATTGCCGGATGATCCAGATAAAATCGTTTAACAGCGATTATCATCGAGTGGTTCAATAGAGTTTGCGCCTCGGTGCCCTATTGGCGCTGGCTTTGCTGGAATTGGCTGGCGGCGGCTTGGGGGGGTGCTGACCTGACCATTGCGCTAGATTGGCTTCGGAATTGCGCTAATTTGGCTTACGGCTGCGCCAGTTTGGATGGAAATAGGGGATAGATTAGCGCAGGACCCAACAGCACGCTGGCGTCGAAGATCAGCGGAAAGCGTATTTAAGAATCTCGCTCTCTAGGAGTTCCAACTATGGCGATCACCAGTCTATCCGTGGACATCAGAACCGAGATCAAAGCACTCGACGATGATCTGCGGACGTTGGCGAAGAGTCGGCGCACGGCTTTTGCTGTGTTTGCTGGTTGGCTACAGAGTCGCATATTTTGTCTTCACAAGACTTCGAATATAATGGCCGTTTCTCTTGGTCATCCACGGTCTTGTTAAACGTAAAACGGTAGTTTTCCGGAAATGAACACTCCATTCAGCTGCCAAAACGCGGAAAGAAGTAGTCGAGTTTTTCTTCCTGAGCCGGTCGGGTGAGAGTACAACTGTGCTGTCACGTGATTGACCGCAAATGTCAGTTAATTCCAGGACGGGTAGCTTCGCATCCTTCCTTCATCGCACTTCATTTGCAATGTCAGCGTCTGAATCCAAACCATTAGTGAAAGCCGCTACCGAGCCAACTACTGATGCCGAAGCGCGCTTGAAGCGTTTATCGAAAGAGTTTGATGACATCAAAAAGTCCTTGGCGCAATTGAAGCAGATCTCGCGGCCGGATCCAGCGATGGCGCTGGTTCGCGCTCGAAAGATCCTGGAATATGTGGCCAGCGATTTGTTCCGCCGCCATATTCCAGAGCCACGCGGTACCCGGCCATTGGAAAATGTGATCGATCGATTGATGAAAGATGGCGTGATTGATCTGCACATCAAAGCCTACATGGATCAGGTTCGCGGATTGGGAAATGCCGCCGTTCATGGCGAAACTTCGCGGGAGTTTTCCGAGGCCGACGTGATCCGAGCGCTTGATGCATTGTTGGCAGTTTTAGATTGGTACTTCAAGAAGGAGCAAATCGGCGATTTGGCTCACCTCGACAGTGAGGTTAGCGCGAGCGAGTCGTCGATTATGCAGTATCGCACTCAGGTATACCATGCACGACAAGTTAGAGACAAAACCAGGCGCCGGCGCCATGTGGGCGGAATAATAAGCGTCACGGTGCTGGCCATTGTGCTATTTGCGCTGGATGCCTGGGCCGGTATCGGTCCACCTTGGCCCCCGGCGCTACAAGCTTTTATTCTTTCGTTATTAACCATGCTAGGCGGTTGGTTTGCTATTGATCGAGGCGTGCAGTCCGATTTAGTTCCGCGGCGAATCCCGCGATGGCTAATCATTTGCCTGACGGCTAGTTTGATTATGTATGCCATCATGATGGCTCTATTCACGATTCCCGCACCAAGTTGGCCAAATTTGGAATCGCGTGGATTGTGGCTTCAAGAGCCGATCGCCAAGCACTTAGACAATTCGCCGGGAGTTACGATCGAGGATCTTCTCGCTGGGGCTGAATATAACCCCAATGCGATTTGGGTCCCATGGACGGTTGGGTTGGTCCGTGGCATTCTGTTATTGTTATGGCTCTTGTTGGCGACAGGCTTCGCGGCACTGGTCGATTGTTTTTGGTGGCAGTTTCAGGAGAATCGATATGACTCATCTTTGCCGGCCTAGAAACTTGCCACGCAATCATGTCGGCGCACAAATGGTCCTCGTACTGGGCGGCTTGACCGCGCATTTTGTGTTGCTCAGCATCACTCCCTTGCAGGCTGCCGGTTCGGCCCCCTTCACGTTCGACCAACTGAAACAGCTTGCAGCTAAAAGCCTAAAGTCGGGCTGGGTTATTCCTGTGGGCGGAAAAAATCAGATCCAGCGCGACGTGCTAGAAGTATTGGACGCGGGCGCATTAGACATGATGGATTCCGATACACAAGATCTCTACGTCCATGCTTTTTACGATGAAGTCGCGATCGAGCTGCGCCGCCAAAAGCTTTTTAGTCGGCAGTCATCGCGGCAAACTTTGGAACCCTATTTATCGAAGATGGAAGACGTGGTTGCGCAAAAGCTGGCTGTCATTGAAAATCAAAAACTATCTGACAGTGCCCGCGCAGATCAACTCGATAAGCTCGATGGGCAAATGCAACACATTTATGAAGATGGACTGCGAGCAGTTGCCAAATCGCTGGGACTAAAAGACTTTGAGTTCATTTCCGAAGGGGCAGCCGCGCCACGCGATGTGAAGCTGCATGCCTCGCAGGGTGCCACCATCGAGATGGTACGTCTTACCACCGCCAAATTGCTGAAAGAGGCGGGCAAGCCGGAAAACGACTTTCCCTGGACCAGCTATCAACCAGATGATACCGCCTCGATGCTGGGCACGTATTACTGTCGTATCAAGTTAGGCGATAAGCAAGCTACAGTCACGAAAAAAGTCACCGAGAAAACAGATCGACTTGATTTTGCTGATCCGTAACGGATTCTAACCTTGCGTTCCACAGGGCAATTGCCCACAAATAATTGCGCGATGCAAACTGCGCATAGGATAGTTCCTCGAATTCGTTTTGCAGATCTTCCGGATACAGGTGCGTGCCGCTGGCGTTCGGTATAGGAAAGACAACGTTGTTCGTGTACTGGAAGGGACTGGCGCCGGCGCCGTATTCCGTAATTGCCAAGGGCAGCGTCGGATTGGCATTGTGCATGCTATCCAACTGCGACCCATCTGATGTGGGACACCACCGTACCAGCCATTGTAAAGGTGGGTACCCAACAAATCGGCCGCTTTGTCGATGGCGTTAGTGCTCGATCCATCATTGCTATCCACGGTCGTATATCGGGTGGGGTCCAAACTATGAACAAAGCTGCTCAGATTGGAAATCAAAGTGCCCTTGGCGCTGGAATTTCCAATTTCGTTGAACATGCTGTAGGCAATAATCGACGGATGGTTGAAATTCTGCTTAACGTTTTCCGTCAGTTGATCTTCGTAGTTTTCCACAAACGCGGAAGTTAAAGAGGTGGAGGTAATCGTCCCTTGCAGGTCGCCATCGACCTGCAAAATCAAACCCGCCTTGTCAGCATCGTTGTAAAACTCTTGGCTGTATTCGTAGTGGACCGTGCGTACAAACGTCGCCCAAAGTTCCATTACTAGGTCCACTTGCTGCTGAATATCCGCGGCGGTTTGCGCCCAACCTTCCGGCGCACTTAGTTGACCGGGCAAGCCACTGTCTTGATGCAGATTCACTCCCACGAGCGAGTAACGCTGACCGTTCAGTTCGAAAGCGGCTTGGTCCTGATTGGCCGAGTTCAATGCCGCCCAATCCTAACAATGCAAGCGACGCTGGTTCGGGCACAGGGATATAAGTTACACCGACATTGCTGTACGTTGCCGCACCGCCGCTGCTGGTGTTTTCCAGAAAGCCAATCACATTGAACGCGTGTTTCAACCATGTGGACCTGGAACGATGGCCGATAATGCAACGGCCAGTGCCGGACTGGCGCCGGGAATTAGATATCCACCTAGCGTAAATAGGCTGGCCGACAACAGAATTGCGGCTGGCAGAGTAAGCACCCAGGCAAGGCCAATTCGTTTCACGGTGGTCATTTGCACGCCGGAACGATTGGCGCACATAGTTCCAGCTACACCAGAAGAAAGTACGTGCGTCGTGCTAACTGGCATATGAAAGATGTCGGCCAAGCCAATGGTGGCTGCGGCGACAATTTCTGCAGTTGCTCCCTGAGCATAGGTCAGAGGCGCTTTGCCAATTTTTTCGGCGATGGTAACGACAATCCGTCGGTAGCCAATGGTTGTGCCAACACCTAGTGCCAACGCTACCCCAAGAATTACCCAAAAAGGCACATATTCAACAGTCTGCACAAGTTGCTTGAAAGGGACCCGTACAGCCTTATTTGCCTCGGGCGAAAGGGTCGATTTGCCAAGCCTTTGTTGAATGCGAAGAATCGCCTGGCGCACCATCCATCGATCCGCCGGCGGCACGTCCGCGAGAGCAACTTTACCGTCCAGTGCTGCGCAAATCATTTGTAAATCCGGCATCAATGAGGCGGCCGCGCTACCCGGTTCCTTTTCGAAAATATGTTCCATCGACATCGCGGCAGTTCGTAAATCGGCAGCTTGCTCCGCGCTGTGCATGTTCAGTGAACAATAGGCGGGCAAAAAACCAATCAGTGCTAGCAAAATCAATCCAATGCCCTTTTGCCCATCATTCGAACCATGCGCAAAGCTCACGCCGCCGCAGGTTCCTAGTAGCACATACCGAATCCAACGCGGCGGATGGTCGCCTTCGTCGGGCGAACGGTAGAGGCTCGGATCCCTGAACAGCCGCTTCATGAGAAGAAGCAAGCCGGCTGCGGCAACAAATCCGATAATCGGAGAAATGAGTAATGACATTCCCACTTCGGTCGCCTTACTCCAGTTCACGCCAGAAAGGTTGTGGCGGGTAATCAAACTGTTTGCCAGACCAACGCCTAAGATCGATCCAATCAGCGTGTGCGAGCTTGATACCGGCAAGCCATACCACCAGGTTCCCAAATTCCAGATCATGCCCGCCAACAATAACGAAAGCACCATCACGATTGAACGCACCGACGAGCTTTGAATCAACAAATCGACAGGGAGCAAATTGACAATGGCAAATGCAACCGCCGTTCCACCTAAAAGCACGCCGAGGAAATTACACACGCCTGAAAAAATCACCGCCGGCGTTGGCCGTAAAGTGCGGGTGTAGATGACCGTGGTGACGGCGTTGGCGGTATCATGGAAACCATTGATGAACTCGAATCCAAATGCAATCAACAGCGCAACCGCGAAGTATATTTGCTGTTGCAGCGAAAGCTGCGTGAAGACTTCCCAGAACGAAGAGCCCACAGCTCAAACTCCATGCATGGCGCGCACAACGACACGGCAGTGTTCAAATCAGGACGGTTAGCCGCTCGATCATAACGGCAAAAAATGATTTCGACCAGTATGCACTCTCTCGAAGCGATGACAGATTATTAAATCCCTCGCTCGCCAAGGGTTGCGCGCCGGAAAATCCTCCCAGCTTTGTGCAATCCGAAGCCCATTACACCCACAACAAAGCTGAGCAAACCCCCTAAAGTAAACAGCGACAGCACGTCGCTGGCGTGGTATGCTGAGTGGTTGTGAAGTACATCCGTTAAAGCACTCCACGCACCATGGTTGCAGCACTTCAAAAGAGTCGCGGTTGGCAGGGCTGTGGATCGTTTTTTAGGCCCTGACCATCTTTCTCCCGTTGTATGAAATCTCAGCACTTGGCAATTGCCCTGGCGGCATTTCTGGCTGTTGGTATGGCGGCAACTGGCCACGCCCAGACGCTGCGCATCGTGACATATAACCTGGATGCGGATACAGGCGGGGCGACAGGACATATGGGAGGAACCGATGCCGGACCCGGTTTGATCCCCGTGTTGGAGGCCATCGGCAATGAACATTTAAGCAACGGCAACGCTCAGCCAATCGATGTCCTGGCCCTGGAAGAACTTGATGTCAACGGTTCCCAGGTTCCGCTTACAGAGACATTTATTGTCAACCAATTAAACGCTTTCTACGGCGCCGGCACTTACGCAGTTGCAGATCCTTTAGTTGTCGACCCAACCACAGGAGGTACCGGCGGCGGCCCAAGCGGTTTGATTTACAACACAAAAACCATTGCCGATCTGGGCGCCCAAACTATCACCACTAATCTCGGCGGCAACGGCGAAGCGCGGGCGCCCATACGCTATCAGTTAAAGCCTATCGGCGGCGCGGCATATACCCAGTTCTACATTTATGTGAGCCACGCCAAATCGGGTACCACTGCGAGTGACGCCACGCGTCGGAAAGTCGAAGCGCAGGATGTGCGTGCCAACGCCGCGACTTTGGGGACGAACGCACACATTATTTATACCGGCGATTGGAACATTAACGATAGCACTGAGCAGACGTACCAAACGCTAGTAGCTAGCAGCCCTTCGCCCGGGCAGGCAATCGATACCGCCAATCCGACCAATGATTGGACAGATAGTTCCAGCGCACCTCAGTTTTGGCCCCTACATTCCGAATCCGCAACAAGTATCAAATTCCGTGACGATTTGCAGTTGGTAACGAACCCCACAATCACCCTACCGGGAACGCAATTAATTTCCAACACTTTAACGCCGTTTGGAAACAACGGCTCGGTCAACTACGGCGGCAATGTGTCTTCGGGCTCCAACACCGCCTTATCCGACCTGCCTAACCGGACAACCATTTTAGGCGATTTGACCACCGACACCGACCACCTGCCGGTCATGGCAGATTACACCATTGTGCCGCCGGGCGATTTGAATCGCGATCAACAGGTGAATGCCGCTGATCTTCCGGCCATGTTGTCGGCATTGGTAAACATGCCCACGTTTGAAGTTGCTAAAAACCTAACCGCCAGTCAATTGACGCTTATCGGCGACGTGAACGGCGACGGCAAATTCAACAACGCGGATGTTCAGGCACTGATCAATTTTTTGTTGGCGGGACAGGGGACGGAATCGGTGGTTCCAGAGCCCACATCGATTTTGCTATTTGCGCTGGCGCTGCCAGCGTTGGCATGGCTGCTGTATCGCAAGCAGTTTGCCAGCTTCCATAGTTAAACGGGCGGTATTATCGCAGTCCGTGCTATCGCGGCGTTATTCTTTCTCCTTCTCCAGTTGTTTTTTTGCCGCCTCGATGGCCTTCATTTTATCGGCGGTCACTTCCGGGTATTTCAGGCCCAGCGACTCGATGGTTTTCACTAAAATATTTGCCACGAGGGCTCGGCTGACCCATTTGTGATTCGACGGAATAACGTACCACGGCGCCCAATCGGTGCTGGTGGCTTCAATGCACTGTTCAAAGGCGTCCATGTATTCGTCCCAATGCTGGCGCTCCGAAATGTCGGAAGGGGAAATTTTCCAATGCTTGTCGGCTTCGTCGATGCGGTCCAAAAACCGTTTTCGTTGTTCTCCGTTGGAAATATTGAGGAAGAACTTGACAATTTTAGTGCCGTTGCGCGACAAGTGCTTTTCGAAGTTGTTAATATCCTCATACCGGGCATGCCAAAAGTCTTTGTCAATTTTCGCGTCTGGAATGCGCTGGGCGGCTAAAAATTGTGGATGTACTTTCACGACCAGCACTTCTTCGTAATAAGAGCGATTGAAGATGCCAATTTTGCCGCGCTCTGGCAACCGCACCGTGCAGCGCCACAAAAAGTTATGGTCCAGCTCTTCCGCCGAAGGTTGCTTAAAGCTGAAAATTTGGCAACCCTGCGGATTCACTCCCGACATCACGTGCTTGATGATGCCGTCCTTGCCGGCGGCATCCATCGCTTGCAACACCACCAAAATCGACCAGGTGTTGGAAGCGTATAACACGCCCTGGGCTTCGGCCATGGAAGTCACGTCTTCTGACAACACCTTGTTGGCAAATTCTTTGCGCTCGTCCTTCTCGATTTTAGGATCGCCCGCCCAGGAAGGATCGTGATCTTTCAACCGAAATTTTTTACCAGCCTTAATGTGGCAGTGTTCCAACAGGTCGGGAAGTTTCATGGGTTGGTCATGGGTTGGTGGTCTGTGGGAAGAGCGGGCCGTTCTCAGCCGGTGATTGTTTCATGTGACCGCATAACAAGCGTAGATTGGAACTCGCGGGTTGCAAACTGCCGACAAAGAATGCCATAATAGCACTTTAAGCGCGCCTGCAAACCCGGCCGTCTTGCTTTCGCCACCATGCGATTTCTGCTGCGGACCCTACCGTTTTGCTTTCTAACGCTGTCGACCGTTGGGGCCAGCGAGTTATTGGATTTGAAATCGCCGGAATTGCCGCCGGCAGTGGACGGGCGGCAACATCCCATCGATCGGTTCGTCGACGCCTATTTTGCCAAACACCAGCTCGCTTTTCCACCAGCGGTGGACGATGCCACGTTTGCTCGCCGGGTGTATCTCGACTTGGTCGGGCTGCTCCCCACTTCTCAACAGTTGGACGAGTTTGTTGCCGATCACTCGCTCGACAAGCGCGAAAAGTTGATCGACGCGTTGCTTTCCAACAATGTGGCCTATGCCGATCATTGGCTCACGTTTTGGAACGATTTATTGCGCAACGATTATAGCGGCACCGGCTACATCGATGGCGGCCGGAAACAAATTACGGAATGGTTGTATGCGTCGCTTTTGCAAAACAAACCGTACGATGAATTTGTGCGCGAGCTGATTGCCCCATCCCCCGCAGCGCAAGGTTTTATCAACGGCATTAAGTGGCGTGGCAACGTGAACGCTGCGCAATCGCCGGAGCTGCAATTTTCACAAAACGTGGGGCAAGTGTTTTTGGGCGTGAATTTGAAATGCGCCTCCTGCCATGATAGTTTCATCGACGATTGGAAGCTGACCGATTCCTGGGGCATGGCGTCCGTCATTGCCGACGCCCCCTTGGAAATGTACCGCTGCGATGTACCCACCGGAAAAACGGCGTCGCCGGCATTCATCTTTCCCGAGTTGGGCAGCATTGATGCCAGTGTGCCGCGCAAGGAGCGGCTGGAGCAATTGGCCGCGCTGATTACCGATTCGCGCAATGGCCGTTTGCCTCGCACGCTGGTCAACCGCTTGTGGCAGCGATTGCTGGGGCGCGGCATCGTGCACCCGGTCGACGCCATGGATGGCACTCCCTGGAGCGCCGATTTGCTCGATTACTTGGCGTTTCAACTGACCGACAACGGTTATGATATGAAGAAAATTTTACGGCTCATCACGACGTCTAAAATTTATCAAGCTCGCTGCCTGGAACCCCTGGCGAATGCCCCGGCAGATGCGCCCGCTTTCCGTGGCCCGCTGGCCCGGCGGCTGACGGCCGAGCAGTTTATGGATGCCGTCTGGCGCATCACCAACACTATACCGCCGGCCCCGGTGAACGTTCCCGAGAAGAAAAAGCCGACGGCCAAAGATGACAAAGACCCGACCGCCGAAGTGGAAAAAAAGCCGACGTTAAAATTCCCCGATCGTGGCGAAGAGCCCGCCCGGGCGTCATTGTTAACGTGCGATTTGCTGATGCGTTCGTTGGGTCGGCCCAATCGCGATCAGGTGGTGACCACCCGCCCCGACGATCTCAGCACGCTGCAAGCGCTGGACCTGACCAACGGACCCGACATGACCAAGCTTATGGCGAAAGGGGCTCAGCAATGGCGGAAAGATCATCCCGATCAAACCATCGACGATACTATCCAATCGTTATATCAGACGGCACTTTGTCGCAAACCGACTGAGAAGGAAGCGGCTGCTGCCCAACAGATATTGGGCGACACAATCACCAACGACAGCCTGAGCGATTTCATGTGGTGCTTGTTCATGCTGCCGGAGTTTCAATTGATTAAATAGAGGTTTCTAGGGTGAGTTCAGCATTCAACCGGCGCAATTTTTTGGAAACCGCCGTGGTGGCGATGTCGGTCGTGTTGTTGCCGCTGGTCGTGGGCCCTGGGATTGGCCGTGGAGCGGAAGCGGAACCCGGAAGCAAAGGGCTCTATCGCTTAAGCGCCACAGGGGCGAAGCCCGAATTGGTCATCGCCATGTCGGACACCGAAACTTTCACCTCCCCGCAACAATCGCCCGACGGTAAGTGGATTGCCTACGACAGCTCGACAGGTTTTAACGAGGCCGGTCAGCCCTCTCCGGCGCTGGACCATATTTATGTGGTGCCTAACGAAGGTGGCACGCCCAAAGATTTGGGCCCGGGATTATTGCCGAGCTGGTCGTCCGACAACACGCAAATTTGCTTTACCGTGGCCCCAGGAACCGGCGACGATTTAAAGCCCGGCTTGTACGTGATGAATTCCGACGGCGGCGGCCGGCAGCGGATGTTCGGTGCGGATTCGGGGCGGTGGTCGCCCGATGGTGGTCGCATTGCCTACTTGGCCGACGGCCAAGTCCACGTGTATGACATTCTGGCCGGCAACTCCATTTGCCTGACCACGGAAGCGCGAAACATTACCGGCACGCCGGCCTGGTCGCCCGATGGGAAACAAATTGCCATTGTGTACTTCAGCAATTCCGATCACACGTTGGGAATTCTGGCAGCGGATCAAGAGCGACAAACGCCCCGAGCGCTGTGGGAAGGCCATGGAATGAGCCGCTCCCCGAACTGGGCCCCGAGCAATTCCATTATGCTGTTTGCTAGTCCCGACAAGGTTTACGACATTTACGCGGTGGAAAATTCTGAGGTGTCCAAACCCGTGCGCCCCTTTGAAGGCAAGCTGTCGTACCAGGTGAAAGATCCCACCTGGTTGTCCGACGGGAAAGGCGTGCTGTTTGTAAAGTGGAAATGAAGCGATCGCCCGAGTTGCAAAACCAGGCACTAAAATCGAATCGGTAAAATCCTATGAGTTCTCATTTCAATCGGCGCAATTTTTTGAAAATGGCCTCCGTGGCCACGCTTTCCGCTTTAGCGGCCGGCGAGCCGCGGCGGTGGTTGCGGGCCAGTGAAAGTACGAATCCGCACGGCGGCGATGCCGAGGCGGCGGAGAACCCCAAGTCCACCGCCGATACACTCATTTTGTTGTGGATGGCCGGCGGCATGGCAGCGCCGGAAACCTTCGATCCCAAGCGCTACGCGCCGTTTGAAGTCGGCTTGCCAGTCGAAAAAATCATGAGCACGTTTCCGGCCATCGATACCGCGGTCGACAACATCAAAATTTGCGAAGGGCTGGAAAACATCGCCCAAGTGATAGATCGGGCCACGCTCATCCGTTCGGCTGTGCTCCCCGATTTGGGCCACATTTTGCATTCGCGGCATCAGTTTCATTGGCACACCGGTTACGTGCCGCCGCAAACCGTGGCCGCACCGCACATTGGCGCGTGGATTGCCAAAGTGCTGGGTCCGAAAAATCCGGCCGTGCCGGCCTTCATCGACGTGGGCCAGCGGCTGGAAGGCATTGGCGAAAAGGAAGAACTGAAGGCCTTTCACACGGCGGGTTTTTTGGGGACCGAGTTTGGTCCCTTTGCGCTGCCGTTCCCCGATCAAGCAGCCGACTCCGTGCGACCGCCCAAAGGAATGACGCCGGAGCGATTTCAAGCCCGGTATGCCAAGTACCAGGAATTGGCCAAGCAAAGCCCGCTGGGCGAATTCGGCAGCGCGTATCAGCAGGAATCGATGTTGCGGTCGATGGAAAATGCCCATCGGCTGCTCAGCTCGCCCGATGCCAAAGCGTTTGATTTAACGCTGGAGCCGAAGGAGAGCTATGATAAATACAACACCGGCCGCTTTGGGCTGGGCTGCCTGTTGGCGCGGCGGCTGACCGAAGCCGGAGCGCGGTTCATTGAAGTGACCAGCGAATATGTCCCGTTTGTGAATTGGGATACTCACGAAAATGGCCACGCTACCACCGTGCGCATGAAGAAGGAAGTCGATCAACCGATTGCCCAATTGATTTTAGATTTGGAACAGCGCGGCCTGCTGGATCGTACGCTGGTGGTCCTGGCCAGCGAGTTCAGCCGCGACATGATGATTGAAGGTGTGCCCGGCAGCACGGCGCGCGATCAATCGCGGGCCAAAACCGACGTGCTGAAACTGCCGATTCATTACGGCCTGCACCGGCACTTCACCGGTTCTTCCAGCGTGGTATTGTGGGGGGGTGGCATGAAGCGTGGCTTTTTGTACGGCGATACCGCCGAAGACCGCCCCTGTTTTGTCACCGATAAATCGAAAGAGATTTCCGTCAGCGACCTGCACGCCACGATGCTCACGGCGCTGGGCATTTCTCCCCGAACGGCGTTTGAAATCGAAAAACGCCCCTTCTACGTCACCAAAGACGGCAATGGCAAAGCCGTGAAAGAGCTGTTTGGCAGCACGCCAGCTTAGGCAATTTTTCACCGCAGAGACGCGGAGATGCAGAGCAAGCAAATTGATAAGGAAGCCAGGAAACCAGGAAGTGCGTTCAATAAGCAGCTGCCGCTCTTTTCCTGAATTCCTAACTTCCTGTCTTCCTAATAAATCTGCTGTCTCTCTGCGTCCCCGCGTCTCTGCGGTTCAATTGGAATTGTGCTTCAGGTGCTGCGCTGCTTCAGCAAATCGCGAATTTCGGTGAGCAGTTGTTGATCTTTCGATAGCGGCGGCGAGGCGGTCGCGGCTTCTTGCTGCTTGGCGTGCATCAGCCAGCCCATCAGCTTTTTGAGGAATATGAATACCACGAAGGCCACGATCACGAAATTGAGCAGATCTGCCAAAAACTTGCCGTAGTAGACCGCCTTTTCGACCTGTTTTCCATCGACCGTCTGCGTCGACAAAATCCATTTCAGATTTTCGTAGCTGGTGGCGTTGGGAATCGCCAACGACACCAGCGGCATGACGATGTTGTCGACCAGCGATTTAACGATGGTTCCAAAGGCGGCGCCAATGATCACGCCGATCGCCAGATCGATCATGCTGCCTTTAAAGGCAAAAGCTTTGAATTCTTCCAGCAGTCCGCCAACTTTTTTGGCCGGTTCGAACGATTCGAGCTTGTTGACAAGCGGCATAATCATGAGCCCTTTGCGTAATGGATGGTCGAAAATTTGTGCCGCAATTGAACGCAAATATAAACGAAGGGTAATCTAACAAGACATTAGCGTCCCAAACATGAATTTTGGTGCAGGGCATTTCCGAATTCGCGTTGATTTGCGTTCATTCGCGGCCATATCTTCCGGCTTTTATCGGAGTTCACTTTGGCGGCGAATAAAACTTTACGCACACCGGATTGGCCACTTCCACCGAGTCGCCCGTCGCTTCCAGCTTACCGGTGGTCGGGTCGATATGGAACACGCAAATGTTCTTGCTGTTTTGATGCGCCGCCAACAGCCAGGTGCCGGTCGGATCAATGGCAAAATTGCGGGGCGTTTTGCCGCCGCTGGGCACTTCCCCCAGGGACGTCAGTTTCCCCGTGGCCGGGCCGATGGAATACATGGCAATGCTGTCGTGCCCGCGGTTGGAGCCGTACAGGAATTTGCCGTTGGGATGTACCTGCACCTCGGCTGTGGTGTTATTGGGCAGGGTCATGCCCTCGGGCAGCGTGGTAATGGTTTGCGTTTCCGTGAGCGTGCCTTGGGCGGCGTCCCAGTTGAAGGCCGTGATGGTGGAGCCCATTTCGTTTATCACGTAGGCGAATTTGCCGTTGGGATGAAACGTAAAATGCCGCGGTCCGCTGCCCGGCGCAACAGACACCGTTGGCGGATCGTTCGGCGTGAGTGTGCCATCGGAATGCAAGCGATAAATGAAAATTTTATCTAGCCCCAAATCGCACACGATGGCGAATTGATTTGTTGGATCCATGTTCGCTGAATGCGCGTGCGGTCCTTCTTGCCGCGACTTGTTTGGTCCGGAACCTGCGTGTTGATCGAACGCATTGGCCGGGCTTAATGTGCCGTCGGCGTTAATCGGCAGCACGGCCACGCTGCCGCTGTTGTAGTTGGTGGTGAGTGCAAACTTGCCGGCGTGATCGACCGACACGTGGCAGGGCCCCTGGCCGCCGGACGATTCTTGATTCAGTAGCGTTAGCTTTCCCGTCGCCGGATCAAGGGCGAACGCATTGACCGCGCCTCCTTTTTTGCCATCGCTGCCGGAAATCTCGCTCACCGAGTATAAAAACTTGCCCGAGGGGTGGAGTGCCACAAACGAAGGATTCACCGCTTCCCCGGCCAGTTCCGGCTTGGTCGGTTTGCCGGTCGCCAAATCGAGATCGAACTGATAAATCCCCTGGCTACCGTGGCCGGTGTAGGTGCCCACATACACTCGTGCGGTGCCGGTCGGTGTAGCAGCGGCGGCGGCCAGCGGATGGGTTTGCAGGGTCATGCTAATGATAGTGAAGAAGACAACGGCCGGCAGGGTGAAAAAAACCGTGAAGCAGTTTTGTGGATGGCGCATGAGGTGTCAAAGGCTCCTGAAGATCGGTGAGGGTAGATTTCCGCGAAACGTGTGCTGGAATAGAACGGACCCCATTTGAACCTCCCCGAGCGGTGAACTCAAGTTACTGGGATTTCAGCCGCGAAACCGGGCCAATTCCTGGCGTTTGGGTGAGGAATTGGGAGCGATCCCAGCGGTCTGTAACAAAGCTGTCCGTTCCACGCTGTAAGGGTAGAAAGGAGCGTGGACCATGCCAGACGGTACTCGACATCGCCGATTTTCAACGAACCCCGCCAAGCAACAATGGTATGCCAAGCATCGCTCCGTCCGGTTCTCTCGCCGGTTTGGCTTGGCCGACGCCGCCGCAACTCAGTAACGGTGCGCGGCAAAATTTTCTGCCCAATGTTGACGGCCAGATCCAACTTAAAGCAGCAATCATCACGGCGGCAGTCGCCAGACATGCAGACTGCAGAAAGCAGCAGGCAGACAGCACCGCCGGCAAATTGCAAAACAATTCCGGCGAGCACAGCGTAAAGCAATGCCACAGGGTGGTCTCGGCCAAAACCGCACCGCAGCGACTTCATTTCGATCGCGCGCTTGTGACTTGCTAGCGGCCAGTGCCAGCCGTCATTTTCGACATAATCGATTCGATTAACCTAAATCCCCAACTTGCTTGCACTACCGCTGACACGGACAAAAAAATTTCTTCAAGATTGGGCGCGGCATTCGATGTGCGTTGCTTGCCTTTCGGAGGTTCAAGTGACATACTTGCGTAAGCACTATGCAGTGCAATATCGCTCCTCTTTTCGTAATCCATTTCGTTTGCAGTTGGCACTGTCAACCGCTGCAAAACACATCTCAATCGACAAATCATGTTTAGGAGGTGTCCGATGAATCGAGTTTTATCTGCCTTGCTTGCGGTAACGGTTTTGGGTGTTGTAGGGGTCGCACAGGCGGATTGTGGCTGCGCCGGTCCGGCAGTGGCCGCGCCCGTGACCACTTATTACGCGCCCAGCGTGGTGCCCAGCACCACGGCTTCCGTGGTAACCGGCTCGCCCATGCCCACCACGGTAACTTCGTATTATCCGACAACCACCACGGCGTATTATGCCCCGACGACGGTTGCCGAACCGGTGACGACCACTGCGTACTACGCGCCCGCTCCGGTTACCACCTATTACGCTCCTACGCCAGTCACCACGTATTATGCTCCCACGCCGGTCACCACCTACTACGCTCCGGCGCCGGTAACTTCGTACTACGCGCCCACGTATTATGCTCCGGCTTATGCGGCCCCAGTGTATTATCGCGGGTTGTTTGGACGTGTGCGGGTGGCTTACTAGTTGATTGTGGCGGATCGTCCGCAAACGTAGCAAATTCAAGCGAGGCCCTGGCGAAATCCAGGGCCTCGTTTTATTTTGGTGAGTCTGAATTTTGATTGTTGCCGTCCTGGCCATTCCATTTCCCATCGTTCAAATACCGAGCCATCGATGTCGCGTTTCCTCGTCGCCATTACCGATTTCGTCACCGGTTCGTTGGAGCCCGAAGAAAAAATCCTGGGCGATATTGCCGATGTCGTGGCATTGAATGGTTTCCATGAAAACGAAATTGTCGACCGCCTGGAAAATGCACACGCCATGATGGTGTACCACAACTTGTCGATTACTCGGCCTACTCTCGAACGGCTGAAATGTTGCAAACTGATCGTTCGGTGCGGCGTGGGAATCGACAATGTCGATTACAAATTCGCCCGCACCCGGGGCATTCCCATGTGCAACGTGCCCGATTACGGCACCGAAGACGTGGCCGATAGCGCCATCGGCATGGCCCTGGCTCTCACGCGCGGCATTCATCGGCAAAATTCTCAGTTGCGGGCCGGCCTGGGCGAGTGGTTGTATACGCAGGCCGCGCCTTTGCAACGCCTGCGCGGAAAAGTGTTCGCCATTGTCGGCTTCGGCCGGATTGGCACGGCCGTGGCTTTGCGAGCCAAAGCGATGGGCATGGATGTCGTGTTCTACGATCCACTCTTGCCCGATGGCAACGATAAATCCATCGGCGTGCGGCGAGCGGAAACGCCGGAAGAACTCTTGCGGCAAGCATACATCGTGAGCTTGCATTGTCCGCTCACCGAGGAATCCCGGCATTTTATCAATGCCCAATCGCTGGCTTGGCTGCCAAAAGGTTCGTATTTGGTGAACACATCACGCGGAGCGGTGGTCGATACCTCGGCCATTTCCGCGGCCATCGCCAGCGGACAACTGGCCGGGGCGGCCCTCGATGTATTGCCCCAAGAACCGCCGGCGGAAAATGATCCGCTGATTCGGGCTTGGCGTGACCCGAACCATCCGGCCCATCACCGGCTGATCGTCAATCCGCATGCGGCCTTCTATACCGAACAAGGCTTCCGCGACATGCGCACCAAAGGGGCCGCCGCCATCCGCCGGGCGCTCACCGGCCAGCGCCTGCGGAATGTGGTGAACTGAGCGCGGGTTGGTTTTGGCAATTTTAACTAGGATTTTTATTCCTGGACAAAACTCTCCAATTGTGCGCGTCGGGCTGCGGCGTTTTGCTTGCAATTCTCCGAGCGATTCACACTGGCTGATTGGCAGAATTCGCTCCCTTTACGTCCGCCGGGGCGAATTGTCGGCGAATTAATGCCAACATGATGTGACGGCTGGCATTGAGCGGCGATAGCCTAAGGGTCTGATATTCCTGGGCCGCTATTCTCGCCAACCGACTTTGCCCTGGCCCAGTTTTTGACCAGAGACACTCTTTGGCCAGACACCGCTGCGCGCAGCAATCTCGGCCGCCGCTGCAGCGTCATGAAAGTTTTTCAAATTGCCAAAGACCAATCGCGGAGCCCATGCACTCCGAGCCGGCAATATAATGTACATGCGTTCAGAATGCAACAACCGAATTGGGCCACTCTAGCAGGCAGCAGCAGGCGGCCGGCAGCCGGCGAAAGCAAACGTGTGCAGGCTGCCCGGTCTGATTCACAGGTGAGATTTTGGCGCTGATTGCCGAGGCATTTCGAGCTTCTCCTTGGAATTCGGCGCGCCTAAGATCAATGCATGTCAGATCAAATTCCCCAACCGCTATGGACGCGATTGCCCAAATGCTGTCCAGGGCATCTGTGATCGACAAACTAAAGATGCAATAATCATCGTAAATGGTCGAGTGGCGAAATGGCAGACGCAAAGGACTTAAAATCGAAAAACGCGACTTGCGTTTGATACGGGTTTTCTCGGGCAAATTCTTAGCGCCGCTGGCTTTACGTCACAGTCAAGAATGTGACCAAATACAAGTAAATACAAGCTGATTGGTGTAGTACACCCGGCTCATTTTTCGGATTTTGTATCTTTTTGGTTACGCTGGACACTCTGTGAAAGAAGTTGTCTCCACGATATGAACGCAATCCCCGGCTTCGAAGCGCAAGCGATTTTATCGACTGAAAATAGTGATCCCGCGTTAGAGGGCGGGCGTTTCCGTTGGTCAGTACACATCCCATTGCCATTTTTTTGGCCGCAAAAGGAACCCCTTCACGAAATGCCAATGATTGGGGCTGAGCAGTTCGAACTAGAAATCCATAATCACTTTGACCAATTGCATATGTTAAACGAATGGACGGGTGGCCTTCACCCAGTGCTTGCGGGCTTAGTTGGTAAGACCCAAACTTCGGCTCCTCCTAAAGGTTCCAATCGGCCACAGAAAGGCGAGGCCGTTTTTACACAGCAAAAAGAATTTTCTAAGCAGGGTGATGCAACCGCAGACGCCTACGAAAAAACTAAAGGATGCTTCGAAGCACTGAGTGACCTGATACTTCGTTGGCAGAAAAATGCGCCTTACGAAATCGGCTGGATAGCACGGCCGGTTTCACTATGGGAGGTCGATCAGGTTTATCACAACGTATTGTTTTGGAATGAGCAGAATAAACGTTGGGAGACAGTGTCATCCTCTCCGATTCTTAACATAAGCCAGCACTCTTTGATTCCCCAGGCGTATTCAGATTTACCAAAGGTAGGAAGCCCATCGCTGGAAGATATTGCTAATGAAGTGCTTGCTGAAGCATGCGTAGCTCTTTTCCGCAGTAATTATAGATTTGTTTTGATCTCGTCTTATATTGCTGTCGAGAATCTTGCTAAAACGTTATACAAGCAAAGAAAGAAAGGAAAAACGAAAGCTGAGCCAGAAGAAGATGAAGGCGAGCTATCGTTTATGTTGCGGTGTAGACTCAAGGAGACTTGGGGATACAGTTTGAAAGAAGAAGCAGATGATCTTTACACTCGATTCAGAGCGTCCGAAAAAATTCGCCACCGTGTTGTCCACGAAGGTTATAAACCCACAAAGCAAGAGGCGCAAAAAGCCTACGAGGCTGCATGTGAGGTTATTCAGTGGCTTTGCCAATTGACCGGATTGCCAGTGAAGCCGACATCACCCACGGCTGAGAATGTTCCCGGCGTGCTCAAGAAAAACCCGTGACGCATTTGCCCGCGTTGCGGCCATCGCTGATTTGTGGCGATACGCTCCACCAAGCTATTATCTTCGGATAAATCTGGCCCTACAGGGTGCGCAGACCTCCTATCTTTACTACCGTTGGGCGGGTATCTTCATTGGTTAGCCAGCCAGCAATTCAATCTTACCCAGCTAGACTAGGCAACCAACATGACCACTGGATCAAAAACACCCGACGAATTCGATGCCGTGCGCATTGTTTTTGATGCGCTCAAGGCTTTTAAAAAAGAAGATCAGCAACGATTGATACGTTGGGTTCAAGAAAAGTTAGGGCTGGAGACTACTGGGATTCCACAGCATGATTCATTTAGAGGAACGCCGCCCGCTACATTAGCTCACCCCGCCACGCAGCATCACGATCATCATCAAGTTGATATTAGATCGTTCATCGCGGCGAAGATTCCCAAGAGTGATAATCAATTTGCAGCAGCCATTGCTTACTATTACAAGTTTGAGGCACCCGTTGATCAAAGAAAAGAAGCAATCACGGCAGAGGATTTACTTACCGCTTGTCGTCTCGTGGCTCGCAAACGTCCCAGTAGACCATTGCAAGTTTTGATTAACGCACATCATCAAGGGATACTCGACAAAGGGGAAAGAGGTCAGTATCGGTTAAACTCGGTTGGCGAAAATTTAGTTGCGATGGTTTTGCCCAGTAAAGAAAGTAACGGAACAGAACGAACAAGGCGGCCGGCTAAAAAGAAAAAGGCGGCCAAGAAAGCAAAACGATCAGGCAAATAGCTGGTGGAGTTCCCGGCAATGCCTGACATGCTAACAGCCATTGATGCAGCTATTGAGGAAGCTACCAAGGCACTCACACAACTTGGAAAGAAATCGACCCCGCAGATAGGCACTACAGAAGAACATGCCTATCTCAAGGCGTTTTACTTATCCTGGCTAGTTACGCATCGGGCTGCAATTGCGCCGTGCTGTGAAAGTGGCGATATACTTCCTATCGACGAAGTATATCAAGCCTTGCTCGAAGCAAACGAAGGCCGTCCATCTCGTGCGAACACTCGAAAAGAAATCAAAGCCGCGAAGAAAACACTTGTCTCATTACGATCAAAGTTAGTGCTGTTCGATCCGAATACTACCAAGCTGGATGACCAGCCGCCTCAGTTTTCAAAGTTAGCACCCGACCAGGAATTGCAGCAGATTCTTGTGCGTCGATGGAACGAAACCAGATTGTGTACGAAGGGCGGAGCAAATTTTGCAGCGGCAGTGATGATGGGTGGCTTGCTTGAAGCGCTCTTACTTGCACGAGTGAATTTAGAATCCAATAAATCACCGATCTTCACTGCTAAAGCAGCGCCGAAAGATAAAACTACCGGTGATCCACTAAAGCTAAAAGACTGGGCGCTCAAAGACTATATAGACGTGGCGCACGAATTGAAATGGATCACAAAATCCGCGAAAGATGTTGGAGAAGTATTGCGAGATTTTCGCAATTACATCCATCCGCATAAAGAACATGCCCACAAGATAAATCTAACTCACGATGACGGCTTAATACTTTGGGGCGTGACAAAAAGTATATCAGTTCAAGTTGTCGCTAGTGTGCCTTAGATGCCTTCCGTAACTCCAATTCTAGATGGCTGGCAATCTTCTCAGCGGTCTCAATACTGATTGACCTTCGGTCATGCATAAAGGCGTTTAGATTCGCCTGATTGATCTCGCACGCCACTGCAATCGAATTCTGGCTTAGGCCGCTCTTTTCGATGGCTTCTTTCAAGGCGGCAATCAGTGGCTTCGGCTGCTTCATGCTGCAATTATGCAGCACGGTTAGCCAATGTCAAATAGACATAACGTCTGTAGGACATCCTTGACGTCTAGCCAGCGATTCAATGCTTCCTGAGGCTTGTCGAGCGGCCTAAAGTAGTGCGTTTTGCCTCGAACCTTTTTGCACCATTGGCCACTGCCTTTGTGGATGGTTAGCGGAAAATCAGGGCGCGGCTTTTTAATCTGCGTCGGCATGTTAAAATCTAGCTCTCTTGAAGGCGGTCGGAGTGTAGTCGCTGGTGTAGTAGGCTACTTCCCCTACTTCAAGAGTAGTACAAAAACGCTGAAAAACCAGCGTTTTGGCCGAGTGGCGGAATGGCAGACGCAAAGGACTTAAAATCCTTCGAGGGGTTACCCTCGTGCGGGTTCGATCCCCGCCTCGGCCACTATGATTTTTGATGACGGGCGATGACGAGTGATGACGAAAGTGTTTAGCGCCTGAGAGTTGCGCATCGTGTTGTGTTGTTTGAATGTCGGTTTCGTCATGCTCGTTGCCGTATGTCGAAATGGCAGCCGGAGACACGAATTGACCCTGATTGCCAACATCGTGGGGCCAGTTTTGGGGCCAGTTTTTTACAGTGCCCAAAGCCGCCGCCATATCGGTAATTTCCGAGTGAGTGTAGTTCTTCATCGTCACCGCAATCGTTTTATGGCGGGCCAGTTTTTGGGCAGTCTTAGGATGAACACCTGCGCGTGCTAACGATGTAATGAACTGGCCCCGTTGTGCGTGAAAGTCAAACCTACGCCCGGACTTATCTTTCGCGCACAGATACGTTGAGGCTTCACGTTTAGCTCTTTCAGCGTCGCTTGGCGATTCTTTGATCCATTTTGCACGGGCACAGGCTAGATCGGCGTAGAGCATATCAGCAGCCCGCGTATACCACTTGCCGGGCCACAGCGGCCCCGTCGCCGGCATCCACTCGCGTAACAGAGTCACTAGCTCCGTGCGTAGCGGAACAATATCTTCCTCTCTGTGTTTCGATTTGGTGGCATGGACGGTCAGAGTAGGCGGCTCGGCGTCAAGCTGAAAGTTACCGTCACGGGTTAAGCTGTGTAGTTCCTCAGCACGTAAACCAGTGTTTGCGGCCACAAGATAGAGAATCGCCCGGTCCGGGCCTGAAAGATACCGGAATGGCTTACCAGCCCGTGCGGCGTCAATCAGTCTGTCGAATTCGTCCGTCGCTAGTGCGCGGCGTTGAACACGAATATCAGTATTCGCGTTCAACTCCTCTAAATGCAAAACCGGATTCTTTGCAGCCCGGTCGTTTTTCACCGCCCAGCGACAGAATTGCTTAACTGCTTTTGAATAGTAGTTTGACGTTTTGATCCCGAATCGCTTTTTCGTTTTACGCTGTTCGGCAAGCCAATTCTCAATCGCTGCTACATTTACGTCGCCGAATACCTTGAAGGCGCATCCCGCGAACAGCACTGTGATGCGATTGGCTTTATGGTCGATATATTTCTGGGGACGGTTCTTTGCAGCCAAACTCTTTTTGAATTCGGCTATGTGTTCAAGCAACGGCGTGTCACGATGTCGCGCAAAAAGGTCTGGCCCTTCGGCGGCTTTAGCTTCCAGTTTGGCGGCTAGTGCGCGCGTTTTCTCTGCGCTGCGGAAGCCTTTAACGCGTTGGCGATTGCCGTCGCCGTCAGTGTACTTGATGTAGTAGACTTTGGTTTTCTTCTTAACGCGCTCGCCGTTATCAGTTGCCCAGTAGGACCGCTTAAAGATGGTAGACATTAGATTTCTCCTAGCTCCATTCTAATTGCGGCCGGCGCTGCGATACCACTCTTCAAACTCATCGCGATCCCAAAATACTTTGCGCCCGATGCGCCGCGCTTCGGGAATTTCGCCCTTACCCTCAAAGCGCCAGACCGTGCGGGAATGGCAATTTAATCGTTCGGCGACCTCTTTAACTGTTAGCGGCGAGGCATCGGCTGTCATTTTCTTGTTCCTGAAAGTGTGAAAGTAAAATCGTTAATTTCTGGCGAAGCTCACCACGCCCGATCAGCGACGGCCCGGAAAGAGCCATCGCCGCGCGGGCGGGATTTGTGAATTGCGAATGACGCGGCTTCGCGTCGAATCGGGCGGCTTGCTGCGATAACCAAACGTGTAAGGTGGCCCACTCGTCGCCAGCATCGGCGATTTCGTCAAGGCATTGGCCAAAAGGATTTATCATGCTCGCCTCTTTCGTTCCGGCTCGTGCTGTGGCAAGCAGGAATCCAAGCCCGCCACGATTGGATCAACAATAAGCGACTCATAATCTTTGATGCCCGCGTCCTGTAACGTCCGGCAAATAAGTTCTGTTAAATTGTTCGTGAACTTTTCCAACTGCCGACGATGTATCAACTCACGATTTTTGAGTTGGTGGTCGAGATGAGCGGCCGAGATAGTGGCTATGCACTTCAATAAATCGCGGCATAGTGGGGCTGCCCTTTGGCGCTCAGCCGGCGTCTGCGCACTGTCAACTACATCGCGAAGTAATAACTTGGCGGTTGCTAGCTCGGTGTCTAGGTCTCCGATGGAATCGCTTTGCGCAAGTGCGCGCACATCGGCGTCAAATGCTTCTTGTTTATAGCGGAATGATTCCGCAGGGGTGTTCATATTGAATTCCTGTCTATTAAGAAAGCCGGCGGCCGAAACGATTGAGGAAACGGCCGCCGGCGCGTCGGAAAAGGAACTAACCGACGATGGGTGTTTCCGGTGCGCGATATTGCGGATGGCGTGGATCGCTCAAGAGAATTTTTTCATACTTCGGCGATTGCGGCTGTTCCGGTGCCGGCGGCGCAGGAGGATCGAAATGGCGCGATTCGATGTCGCGCCGTTTGGCTTTAAGCGCTTCTATACTTGCCGTGACTTCGGCTGTAGCGGCGTCAATCTTCTGTTGCTTCACCTGTCGCCATTGCTTATCCATCTCTCGGTAATCGTCCAGCGATTCGTGACGGGCGACGTGTAATCGAGTTTCGGCCAGTTCGATTTCTTCGACAGTCGCAATGGGATCGTATTTCAACGATTGAAGTTCGTGCGCCGCATGCGCGATGGCACGTTGGCGCTGAGGATCGGCATTGAACGCGGCTTTGTCGGCGTCCGTTTGTTTCTTGGCTTCCCATTCGGCTGCCTTTCGCCGATACATCTCTTCTTTGGTTTCTCTGCGATTGGGATTTCCAAGCCCCATATCCAAAGCGCGGCGATACGGATTTTCAGTGCTGGAATCAAAACGCGGCTGCGGGTCCGGTTGCGACTGCGCCACGACTTCGGATAATGTCCGATTTTCAGGATGATCTATGCCGTGGATCAACTCTTGCGGCGAAAGCGCCCGCCCTGCGTGTTGCTCTATCGCGGCCACAGCCTTTTGGCTGTAATCCATCATCTTGTCGAAAGCGACTTTCTTGCTTTCCGCATTGGTCGGGATGAATGGGAATTCTGCCCGGTCAAAACTGACGTAGCGATCAAACTTTGTGTGATATGGTGTTTTCATTGATTACACTTTCGCCCTGCAAAGAAATGTGCTCAATCCCGGCAGGTGCGGGACGGAGAGAATCGAGATATGCGACCGCTTGGGCGCGCGCGCTATCAAAGAGCGCGACAATCTCCAGTGAAACCGGAAACGTTTTGTCCATTGCTTTCAGCGCCAGGTGACCGTCAACGAGAGTGGGCCACACGCCGCGTGGCAAACGCTTCCAACGCGAGCGGGCGAGCAAGATCGCACAACGCCGCGAAGCTTCGTCGTCAGGACGGTAAAAATGGCTCCATCCGCTGCCGCCGCGAGTAAAGCGCCGGTCGCCTAGCTGATATTCGCAGACGCCGTTGCCTATCGCGGCAATGCGTTTGATCGGCTGTGGCTCGTTCTCGGTCGCGGCGGTTTTGGCGGCTTGCCGTTCGGGGCCGGACTTCATTGTCCACCACGACTTGCATAAATGGGTAGCGGCGCGCGACTGCGCGCCGCCACCCGGTGCGGCGGAAGCCGAGACACCGCACATTAGTAAGCCCCAAAACGATCAGCGAATTGGTGCAAGAACGGTTTCAGAAATTCGCGGACATAGGGCGTGTCTTTTACGCCCGCTAGCCGCACTTCCAAGATTTCACGCACAGCGTTGGTATACGTGTCTGAGCGGCTGTCTGCTGACGACAAGGCCGTCAAGATGCAGAACGCGGCGGACTCCTTAAAACCCTCGCCGCCTGTCGAGCTACCGTTTAAGCCGATCGCTTGTAGTAGGCGGTTGTAGCAATCATTTTGTGCCATTGTTATTGGCTCCTAAGGTGAGAAATGCCCGGCGACAATCGCAGAGCGTTAGTTTCGGTAGAACAAATCCGGGCGATTTCGTTTTAGATTCGCGAACAATTCGTCCACGTCACGGCCGGCGCGCAGCGCGTGCTGGACGGAGTGGTAGCAAATTTCCGCGTCGCGTGCGCCGAACTCTCGGCAGATTTCAACGATTTCCCGTGTGCTGATTTGAATTTCAGGTGTCATGCGTGCTCCGAATATGTTTTGCCCCAACGCTCAACGCTCGTTTCAAGCGGGGCAATGCCGAGTCTACGGCAGTAGGCGTCGCAGCCATCTTTCCGGCTGATGATGCGCTGCCGCCATTCGTTCAGCGCCGTGGCCGGTCCGCCAAGAGATAAACCAAATTTTGTCGGCTCCTCCGTTTCAGCACGGCCAGCGACGAATGATGCGGGCGTCAATAGATTGTCTGATTCGTAGTCGGCGTCGATGCCATCCACGTAGTCGGGCGTGCCGGCAACATTTACGTATGCGATGCGATGAATAAAATCGCAAGCGCCGGGTTTTCGGACTGCGGCGAACGCCACGGCGATCCGATACAAACCGGCAGAGTTTACGCCGGGTTTACCGTCGCGCGTCGAAACAATGCCCATGCGCCAAAACGGCAACAAGTGCGCATCGGCAAAAATCTGCACAATGCTCGTTTCGTTTTCGTATATGCTCTGAGGATAAATAAGCATATTCGCCTCTTTAATTTGCGGAAATATCGCGGCTTTCGTCGGCCACAGATTCGCGCCCAGGCATTGATTGCTGCCCTCTTCGGACAGCGACTTGTGCGACAGCGCGACAATCTTCCCGCCGCGATAGAGTAGGGATCAACGATTCGGTCAAACGGAGAAATGGTAAAATCGTCGGACCTTAACAGATACCAAATTCGTATGATCGTCGATTCGCCGGCGCTGTATGCCAGCACGATTGAACCGACCGGCCCCAGCTTGTGCGGGTTGAATCGCAGTGGCTTGCGAATGGTTGCTTCGCGAACAAATGGAAGGTGTAGCGCGAATTTGCGTAGCCAAACGATTTCGATTTCGTCATTCGGAATCATGCGTGCTCCCAAAACGTGGCCATCGCCGCGTAGAATTGTTGGAATCGCGGTGCGATTGGCTTCGGCTCTGGCAAGCGCGTGCGGGGTGGCGGCAAACGAAGCGCGGCGATTGACTCTCTTAATTTCGCGATGGCGGCTCTGCGAGCGGCCGGATTGGCGTGTAAGAGTCGCAGCGCCTGCACACACACTGCAATCGCCTCATCGTCACTTGCCCAAACATCGTCGGACATTTTGATTCCTTGTACTAAAAATGCAGCGAGTCGCCGGGAGTCGTTGGTCGCTAAAATAACCAGCGACCCGCTGCAAGCAAGAGGTTTAGAATGCGACGGCGGAGCCGAGGGCAGGACCGCCGTCGCAAAGACGCAATCGCAACATTGCGCTGGGTGGTCTATGCGGAGAGCGAGAAACCGCGCCAAAACCATTGGCCTTTGGTTTCTTTGTCGCTCGATTTCTCTTTGATGAATCCGCGACCGGTCAGCAATTTCGTGAGCTTGCTGCTAGTAATGTTGTCGCCGCTGAATTCCCGGTATGATTCCGCCACGGCCGATACGTTGGCTGTCGCGTTGGGCATCATTTCGCAGCAAGCGTCAATGAATGCAGTCAGCGAATCTTCGCTCTTTCGATAATTTTCTGTGGCTTCGTTCACTTCCGGCGGCACGCCGAGACCATCGCGCTGCCATGCCAAGCAGCCAGCGACAAGCCACGCTAAAATGCCCGGATATTCTATTTTGAGTTTTTCCGCGAGTTGCGAATCGGCTTCCAACTCTGCCGGGCCGGTCTCGCCTTTACTGCGAGACCAATACTTTTGATTAAAGGGAACTAATCGCAACCGTCGCCAAATTGCATGGCCGCCGCGTACGGTCGGCTTGTAGTTGCTCGCCAAGATTATTTTGTGGCTGGGGTCGAAATCCCAAAAGTCCTCATTCATCCGCCGTGCTGTTAGACGGTCGCCGCCAGTTAAATCTTTGAGTCGAGCTTCGGACAGCTCCGCGCCATCATCGACTTCGTTGGCGACAACCAGGCGCTTGCCAAAAAGCTTTGCTAGTTCGGTCGGATGCGAATCGTGTTTCTTTGCCGTCAGCAATTTTTCCGGTGCCTTGCAGCCATATTCCGCCAGCAACGCGAGTAGTAGCGTTAGCAATGTAGATTTGCCGTTACTGCCCGCCCCATGAAAAATCATCAGCGCTTGTTCCGAAACGTCGCCGGTAAGAATGTAACCTAACAACCGTTGTATGAATTTGATGAGATTCTTGCTGCCGCCAAATACCCCTTCAAGAAAGGCGACGAACAGCGGACACTGCTCGCTGGCGTTGTAATCCACGGCCACAATCTTCGTTAGTAAATCTTCGCGCCGATGCCGCTGTAGCTTGCCGGTTTTGAGATTGAGCGTTCCATTGTTGCAATTCAACATGTAGGCATCTGTGTCGAATTGGCACGGTAGGATCGTCATGCCGGGTTCACTCTTGGCAAGCGCGATCATGTTCCGAATTCCATTGGCACTGTTGCTTGCCTTAACGAACGCAATAACTTGCTTTTTCAACTGGTCGCTGGCGTCCGGGTCTGCCGTGATCTTTCCGGCTTCTCGCCACAACTCTCGTGAAAATTGTTTGGCGTCTGCTTCGATGCCACAGGATTGATCTTCTCCCCAATTCTTACCGGTCCAGCGGTACCATGTTCTGGTTGGATTGCACCACCGAGAATTAGCGCCGTAGCGCCGCACAAATCGCTGCGCGTTGGCGGCATCGGTTCGGCCTTCCGCTTGCCAGAGGTCAGGGCCATTAAAGACTGACCCGCGATCTTCTGTTTTTTCTGCGTCGCGTAATCGGCGACGAATTTCGTCGTCGGACCACGCTTTTGGGAATGGCTGTTCTGAGTGCATGATGCGAATCGCGTGGATTGCATCATCGTCGCTTAAATTGTGCTCTACTGCTCGGCAACAATAGGTCAGCAATCGGCGGCTGCCATCGTTGGCGTCCACCATTTTGATTTTCCGCATGGCTGCCAGCGCGTCGTATAGATTGCCCGGCGGCTGCGTTGCCGTTGGCATTGCCGCTGGCTTAGGCGGATTGATGAGGGTCAACAGCCAATTCGGCATCTCCGCCAGATTGTCCGGCGGAACGATCCACTGATAAGTATTGCCATTGGCATGCCGCGATGGCGCGGCGACGATGTAGCCGTTATCGGCGCGAATATCGATTCCAGGTCGGACGCCGGAGCGATTGCCAATCTTGCCGCCGGGGTGTTTGAACACGAAATGAAAGCCGGCCCCGGTCTGCTGTTTAGCTGTCGGCGGCAACGGGCCGTGTTCTTGCTCCAGCGCCGCCAGTGATTCGTTGCCGGCATGGCGCTCGTCCTCATCGACAACCACGATGCCGGATTCAGCGCCCGTCACAATACCGATATTGGCGTTTGGCCATCGGGTCCACCATTTGCGGATTATGGCGGGATCGTTGCTGGCATCCTTTAAACCGTTCGGCGTGCGTGGATGCTTGCCAATGGATTTGCAATCGGGATTGCCGCAAGAGCAACCGCCGTTGACCGGTTCGTTGAGTGGAATGACATACAAGCCACTGGAAGCGTAATCGAGTGCGTGATTGAGCATTGAAAGTACCAAGGTACCAGCCGGTACCAGCGATTATGGGTTTGTACTCTATTGATTTCTTCTACACGGAGAGACCAGGAATCCTTGGTACCGCTTGGTACCTTGGTACCGCTGGCTATTGGATAAGATGGCTGCCGGCGAAACGCGGCTGCGATTCCGGCAACAGTGCCAGTCCGCAAATTGCCCATCGCTGACTGCGGTCGAACTCAACTTTGAACTCGCGGCTTAGTTCGTTAATGAACTTCGTGCGGCCCCATTGCCGCTGTTGGGCTGCGTCCAGTTGAGCGCGGAAAGCGTCCAGCACTGTTTTTACGCTGGTTGAAACTGTAGGCACTGTGCGCTGGCAGCGCTCAAGGATGAATCTACTTAGATCGACGTGCATTACTTCAAACTCCTATAACTTGGCTGCGGAACTTCGCCGCAGATTGGCTAGTCACTATTACTAATGGGCGAAAACTACCGTTTTGACTTTAGAACGCGTTGAGAATTCTCTAATCTTTCTCCTTGCTATTACTAATGGGCGAAAAACGGCAAATTGATCCAAAAACGCGTTCAAATTTCAAAGATTTCTTTCCACGCTTACTAATACTAATAGGCGGAAACTACTCTTTTGCGTGATCTAGCGTGCGAATCGGAGTGGACTGACAGTCCCTAATTCAGCCTCTGCTCTTCGGCTCCTACCATTACTAATTGGCGAAAAGCGGCAAAATTATCCATTAACGGTGGCAATCGGCTCCGGCTGTCATTGCATTGGTTTCACTGTCATTGCGTTTGCTCTCCGCGTCGCGCGCTCTCTGATCTGCATATCTTTACTAATTGGTGAAATGAGAGAAATTGACTTGTAAACGCGTTGTGACAGCGATCAACGCGTAGGGAATCTGTCAGAATTCGCAAATCTCACTTCTGCGCGCACTGTGCCTCGCGCGGTTGAACGCCCGTTCACTAACACCGGTTATGCGGTTTCGCCGTCAAAATCGTCATGCCAAGTACAACCGTCACAATCGGCAAAACCGTCAATCAGTCGCAAGTGCAACCATCGCCTAGATTTGCAGGCTGATTTTGCCGCCAAACGGATCGACGGGAACCGCTGCACGCCGCCGGCGCACTGCCGATAGACTGGTCGGGGCGGCTGTTTGCCCGTACCACTCGGCACGCGCTGACGCAGCCATTCCGGCTGGCCATCATTCCAACGGCCGATCATCTTCAAACGCTCACTCGCTAGCCGGCGGGCCGCATTGCCGCTTATCAGACACGCAGCGGCTAACCAGCTTAGAGACTCGCCCGGCTCCAGCGCAGGCAACTCATCGCCGATGCGCAGCGGTATCACGCGCACGGGCAAGCCGTCCGCGTTGACGATTTCGCACACTTGCCAACTTTCCACGCCCATATTGTAAAACTTGAACCCTCACTGTGAATCGTGGCTGTTGGCCACGCAAATAAGCGACTTACGACAACGCCGAATTGTCTACTTCCGTCTATAAATCAAGTTTGACAATCGGCGGATTGTGGACCATGCTTGAAGTAGGAGCAATCACCATGAAACGTCACGTTGCAATTTATGTACGTGTTAGCAGTAGACGCCAGGACCATCGCTCGCAGCTACCCGATTTAGAGCGTTGGGCCACTGCCCAAACGCTGCCAGTCGTTTGGTATCGTGACAAGTTCACTGGTAAAACGATGGATAGGCCAGGATGGCAACGCTTGCAATCGGCTATTGAACTTGGCGAAGTGGCCGCGATTGTTGTATGGCGTTTGGATCGGCTCGGACGTACCGCACGCGGACTAACAGCATTATTCCACGATTTACAACACCGTTCAATCAACTTGGTTTCGTTGCGTGAAGGAATCGACCTCAGTACGCCGGCTGGCAGAATGTTGGCCAATATGCTTGCAAGTGTAGCGCAGTTTGAGACCGAATGCCGTGCGGAACGTGTACTTGCTGGTCAAGCGGCAGCACGCGCGAACGGCAAGACTTGGGGCGGCCGTGAAGTCGGCACGCAAACGAAAGCCGTTGCCGACAAGAGCACAGCGATTCGCAAACTGCACAGAGCGGGCGAATCAATCAGCAGCATTTCGCGAACGTGCCAAGTGAGTCGGCCAACAGTCTATGCTGTGCTACGTGGCGCGTGGTGAGAGTAATGGGTGCTGGGTCAAATTCGCTCGCCGAAACGAGACCCCTGATTGGCACGGAAAGCGCTGCCCTTTCCACGCGATACGAATTTCTGATCGGATACCGGAACGCGTTCAATCACTCCGCAGACGTTTCTAGCGTGCAAAGAAGCTCGCAACAGCGGCGAACACGCACACAGCAAGAATGACAACCGCGATCCATTTGCCAATACCATCGTACGCGCCATCCGGCTCACTGGTCACGTTCGCAGAAATCAGTGTCACTAGCTCATCATCGTCCATACTTTAATTCTACCATATTGGCGGAGTGGCAAAAAATCAGTAACATCAGAGTCGGGCAACTTAAAAATGGAGAAAATGGAAATGCCAACACAACCACAACCGAAGCCACAACCAAAACCGGCTCCGCCACAACGGCCTATTAAGCCATCCATGCCATCACGATGAAAGCGTGCTAGCATTGGTCCCGATGCCACAACGGCCCCGTAGCGAGCGGGGCCGTTTTCGTTTCTATGCCGATCTTGGCTGATTGGCTTTTAGCGCCGCTCGATGCTCGTCGG
Source organism: Pirellulales bacterium (assembly GCA_035656635.1). NCBI lineage: Bacteria > Pseudomonadati > Planctomycetota > Planctomycetia > Pirellulales > Pirellulales bacterium. The sequence continues at coordinate 5,024 of DASRSD010000135.1, read as the reverse complement.
TGGCTGGCATGATGTAAGTGATTTGCTTCGCCAACAGCGATTTGCCGCCGAGGGTTGAATAGTAGCGCCCGTCAACTAGCTGAATGTAGACGTTGCCAGCATTCGACACGGGCATAATCTCTAGTACGTCACTCGCCGGCGCGGATTCGTGCGGCATGATGGCCACAAAATCGCCGGGTTTAAGATGAGAAAACATGCGGTCGCCGAAAGTAGTCAAAGTGTCGCCTCTGCTACAACGATATTCTTCTCTCGCAATGCCGTCCGGTGTTCTTCCGTGGCTGGCACGATGTACGACACCTTGCTAGTGTTCAGCGCCTTGCCGCCAGTCGAAGCGAACATGCGACCGTCAATCAGTTGCACGTAAACGTTTCCGGCAAGCAGAACGGAAGCGATTTCCAAAACGTCCGCCGCTGGCGACGACTCACTTGGCATAATGGCAACGAAGCTACCCCGTTCGATCATGTGTCACCCTTTGTTGTTAATGCTCCCGACCTACTATTTTTTCATCGGGAATTCGGCATTGCAATAGGGGGATCAAGCTGTAACGGTTCCGTTGCTTTTTCCAGGGTGATTTCGGTCAAAGCCTAGCTCGCCCGACTGAAATGCACCGCTCTTAAAAGCGCCGCATTGTCATTGCCGTTGTTGTTCAGGTACAGCCCAACGCTATCCAGCGCGTGACCGAATCCGGCAGTCCGCCCTTCACTGGCAACTAGAATCCAGTTGCTGCCATCAACACCCAGGTAGAAATTGACATTCGTATTGTCGTCCTAAACTTTCATCCACAAAACTGACGCGAAGTAGCCTAACTCACCGGACGCAACACCGGTAATCAATGGCGATGGCATCTCGGCAGTGGGTCAGTTTGAAATTGGCTCGCTGCTTGGTTCATTTGGTGGTTTTCCCGCTCGCCCATAGCGGATGCGAGGCCAAATGAATGTCAGAAAGATGCTCCACTGAAGCGACAGAATGGCCGCTGCACTAATTCCGGCAAAGATGTATAGCCCCCAACGCCCATTGCTAAATCCAACACAAGCGACACATAGGCCCATTAGGACATAGAACAGATAGGGAAGTCTGCTAGGGCGCGTGATCCCAACCTTGGACAGCAGATAAAACAAGGATTCAAAAAACATGGCGGCATTATAGCAGAGAGCGATGGATCAGCCTTGCAAGACTGTAGAGCGGGCGTATACTTCCGGTATGCCTAAACGCTCAAGCAAGCCGCAGAAAGACACCCAGCAGCTAGCGCGGTCCGTTCTGGACAAGATCGTGCCGGATGCTGAGCCGGCGACTAAACGCAAACCAGAGCCAGAAAAAAACCCGGCGGCAGTGGCGCTAGGGAAGCTTGGCGGATTAAAAGGCGGAAAAGCAAGGGCGGCAAGCCTATCCGCCACGAGGCGGAAGGCGATTGCTAAAAAAGCCGCTGCAAAACGATGGGGTCATTCTTCCGGCTGACCATCTTGTTCTGGCGGTGTGTCTGGATAATCGGTCGGCATGAAGTGTTCCTCAATGTCAGCCGTCAAATTCCACTCGATCTCAATTGGATCGCCCGGATTGTAGTGCTTGTTAAAATATCTGCGGTCCCGCTCGGTCTGCAAAGAATCTTGGACTGTGCCGTTTCTTCTCGAAGTGAGCGACACCCTGAACTTTCCAGGCGTCATGTTTTCCATCTTCGGCCAGAGCGTCAATTGTTCGGCTCCGGCTTCGATTTTAATGGCGTGCCGACGCCGAACAGGTTCGCCATTTTCATCCTCTACATAATCCTGCCGGCAAGCAGTCGCTAAAATTCTGGCCGCAACGCGGACAGGATCGACCTTCGGCTGTCCCATCTGGCCAGATTCAATGGCCAATTTTGCAACCTTGTAGAGATTTGGCTCTAAATCTCCGGTCGATTTGGAATAGTCATCAACGATTGCCAGTAAATCCCGCGTGCGCTTCGACATGCCACGCGGCTTCTTCGGATGGGAAATCATGCAAGACTCCGTGGATCAATTGTGTTTCCCCAGCCGTCCGTGATTGCAGTAGGGAGAATGTAGTTTTTCACCTTGGCGAGCATTTCACGGTTGGCATGATAGCCAATCTCGCCACGATGCTGTAATTGACCGACGACAATCGCCGGATGAATCTTAATCCTGTTTGCAAACTGAACAATCTTTATTTTGGAATATAGCGGACCCACTCGCTTGATGAACGAGTTGATTTCTGCTGGCGGAATAAGCATTGCCGCAGCGCCGGCATCAGCTTTGCGCTCCATTGCAGGTTTAACTGACTGTAGCGATTCAATGTCGTCCGCTGCTGTCTCTGCCGACAGTTCGCTATCCAAAGGTGCTTCGTCATGATTTTCGACGTGCGTAAGTTCATGGCCAAGTGTAAACCAAAAAGAATCAAACCGATCCAGCCTACAGGAGAGACCGATCGCTGGCGAATCGTCAATCCAGAGAGCTACTCCATCAACTTTTGTCCCAGTTAAAGGTTCGACGATGACAAAGCGAATTCCAAATGATGCCAAGATGGCTGGCACTTTGTGAGTTTCCTGTGGAAAGGCTGCTACTTTGCGAAGCGCGCGCTTGCATTCCTCAATCCGTTCGGAGTTGTATTGCGGCACAGCCTGCGCAGATGCAAGCTGACGGACGCGGTAGCACCACGCTCGCTGACTTGGGGTAAGTGGTTCGTCGCCGGTTGATCTTCGGGTAACAGCACCAATCGATGGATCATTATCTAAGGAAGTCACTCCAAAAAAACTGCATAGCTCTTTTTCTAGTTTTTCCGTCTCGTCAGTCGAGCTAATCCACCCCCTGCGCATCATTTCTTTTATCGGTGCGAGATTAAACAATCGCGCACGCCGCCTTACCTCATCATCCGCCGCCGGTTCGGCAAGAGAAAGACGATATGTTGCTTCACGTTGCGTCCAAATATCCGCCCCATTACCGAATGCCTCCCCAAGCGCGATCGCCATTTCCGGCAGGATCGCATGCTTGCCGAGCAATATCCGATTAACCGTTGGAAGCGGCTTTTTGAGGATGATGGCCAGATCGGTTTGAGTCCAATCACGCGCCGCCAATTCTTCACTAATAAAGTCGCCGGGGGATTTCGCCATTGCATGCTCCGAAAATCCGAAAGGGGCTTTCCTTGCCACAATAACCAGCATACCATCTATCGGTTTTTGATGCAATAGGACTATATGATAAAGTCATAAAATGTTCTTGACAAACCTTGACCGCTCAAGCATAATGATGGCATGAAACAACTCACCAAAGAACAGCGTTGTGCCGTGATTCGCTGCCTAGTCGATGGTTGCTCGATTCGGGCAACTGTGCGGATTACCGGCATTTCCAAGAACACGATCCAAAAGCTAACCCGCGAACTGGGTGAAGCCTGCTTGGAATTCCAACACCAAGCGTTTCGCAACCTGCATTGCAAACGAGTTGAGTGCGACGAAATCTGGAACTTCTGTTACTGCAAAGACAAGAACGTGCCGGATGAAATGAAGGGCGAGCCGGGCGTCGGCAGTATGTGGACTTGGACGGCACTTTGTGCCGACACGAAATTGCTTTTCGCGTGGCAGCTTGGCTCCCGCGATTCGGCCAATGCTTACATGTTTATGTCCACCGTTGTGGAACGGTTGGCAAACCGCGTGCAGTTGACCACGGACGGCAATCGCGTCTACTTGGATGCGGTCGAAAACTATTTCGGCAGCAAGATTGACTATGCCATGCTCATTAAAGTCTACGGCAAGCCAGACGAGAAACCGGACACTAGGTATTCGCCAGCGAAGTGCTTAGGCGCGAAGAAACATGCCGTTATGGGCAATCCTGATCCGGACTTCGTTTCGACGAGTTACGCGGAACGTCAGAATCTGAATATCAGAATGAACAATCGGAGATTCACGCGATTAGTAAACGCTTTTTCCAAAAAGGCCGACATGCTGGCCTACAGCATCGCCATCATGTTCATGTACCATAACTTCGTGCGGATTCACCAAACGCTCCGCAGCACGCCAGCGATGAAAGCGGGCGTTTCAGACCATAAGTGGTCAATTGAGGAAATGGTCGATTTGCTGCCTTTGATTGTCGCGAAAAAACGCGGCAAATACCGTCCGCGTCAAAAACAGATTTCAAACTGACCCACTACCGGCATCTCGCTATACTTGACTACCTTCCAGAACTGGTAGCCGTTTACATTATTGTTCATCCCGACTTCCAGCCCATAGTGCTCGCCGCTAGATGCTTTGTACAGCGTCATGCCGCCGGATGAAATGCCGCTGGTCGATGGAATGAGTAGTTGAATGGCAGCGATGTACGAATACGGCGCACTGGGCGATATAATTACAGCGACTGAGTGATCCAGGCCACTCGTCGCTGGCTTTGTAAACACTAAGCCGCCAGCACTATCTGAAAGCGACGAAGCCACAGAGCTATCGACAACGGTAAAATCGCTGGCGCTCAAACCGTTCAGTGTGTTCAGCGCTGGCATGGCTCCCCACAGCGGCACGTTATCCGCGCCAGTTTGTTGCAAAGCGCCGCTGGTCAATACGTGCGTTACGTCATCGCCGCCGGTGTGCGAAGCGGCGGTAGTCGATTCCTGACCGCGCATTACCGTTACGGTATTCGATGATCGGACTGTGGCGAGCATGATTTCAGTGCCGACGAGTAGGCGGAAATTGCCGGTAGACGGAAAGCTGGAGCCATCGCTCAGCGATAGCGATGTAGTGGACGTGTTGGCGGAAGATGCCAACGTTGTCGATGCGTTGTTGGCGAATTGTTCGCGATTCGGAGCAGACATAAAATCCCTTGTGTTGTGGCCAGAATGGCCGAGAAAACAGCAATTTTGCCGTTTGTTTTGTTGATGTATAATGGCAGGCTGCCACATTGACGCTGATACGCGTGTTCTTACAATTACATATGTGGCGGTATTAGAATTAAAAGACGACTGGAGTCAGAATCATGGCCGATGAACATAAAGACATCGTTAGGAAGATTGATCGTGGCGAGAGCATGGAAAAGTCTGCTGGATCGCATCAGTTG